>DASWFL010000279.1:0-2829 GCA_036394255.1 Steroidobacteraceae bacterium | reverse complement strand
CGTACAGCGGGAGCGAGGCCGTCAGGACGATGACGTCGTAGGCCGTCTCGCTGACCAGGGAGGCACCGTCGGCGGTGGTCACTTCGATGCCGTCGAAGCCCGCCGCGCTCAGGTTGCTGCGTGCGGCTGTCGCCAGCGCGCCGTGCAATTCGAGCGTCTGCACGTTGCCGCCGAGCACGGCCAGGCAGGCGGACAGATACCCTGAGCCCGTGCCGACTTCCAGCACCTGGTCCCCCGGCTTCACATCGAGCGCCTGCAGGATGCGCCCGGCAAGCATGGGTGTCAGCATGTGCTTGCCGAGCGGCAGGGGCAGCGCGCAATCGGCGTAGGCGAGCGAGCGCCAGGCGGCTGGTACGAAGCGCTCGCGCGGCACCTGCCGCATCGCCGCCAGCGTGCGCGTGTCGAGCACGGCCCAGGTACGCACCTGTTGGGCGATCATCTGCTCGCGGGCGGCTTGCGTACTCGTCATAGGCGCCGCAATCATACTACGGTTAACTTAATTCGCGGTGCGCCGAGCGGTGCCTGACGCGGCTTTGCGCCGGCGCAGGAAGCAGCAATGTTGGCATGATATGGTCAATATGCCCACCGGCGCGGCTGCCCGCTGGGCTATGCTGGAGATAGTAAATTGCGGCGCCTTGCAAGTGCGCGCCGCACCCCGGTTTTGGAGGGATCTCCGGCATTTCCATGACAGTCCTGGCCTCATTTTGCCTGTTGTTTGCGTTGCTGGCGCTGGCACTGCTGGTGCTGCTGCTGTTGCAACGGCGTCAGCGCGGAGTGCTCGAGGAACTCACCCGCCAGGTGCACGGCATCGCGGTGGGCGGATCGCTCACTCGCCGCGTCGATCTCGATACCGATCAGCGCGAGATCGCGGCCCTGGTGACCGTCGTCAATCATCTGCTCACGCGCGCCGGCCGGGCGAAGCCCGAGGCCCAGCTCGCACCGCCCACATCAGTGAGCGAACTGGGCGATCGGCTGCATGAAGTCGTGCTGATTCAGACCGACCGCGGCATCGCCTACGCGAACCCGCAGTTGGCCAGCCTGATCGGCGTAACGCCCGCCGAGCTGGTCGGCCGCCGGCTCGAGGATCTGGTGCCACCCGAATACACCGAGATCGTCGGCGGGAATATCCGCCATCGGCTGCTGGGCGAACCGGCCGCGGAACGCTACGAAGTGGACCTGGTGGGGCTGCAGGGCCAGCATTCACGGCTCGAGCTCAGCTCCTGGCCCGTGGAGCATGAGGGTCACCGGGCCCTGCTGATCGTGGGCGTGGAGGTCCTGCCCACGCAGACCAATGTCGCGCTGGGCCTCCCGGCGGGCGTGCGCTCCCGGGCGCGCGCGACACTCGAATCCATGCCCGGCGCGGTCGTGACCGTGGACGCCGGCGCCCGGGTTGATTTCCTCAATTCGCTGGCCGAATCCCTCCTGGGTGTATCCGCCGAGAGCGCGCGCGGCCTGACCCTGGACAAGCTGCCGACCGGCCTGGGCGAGGCGGATCGCAAGTTGCTGAGCGAGCTGGTGCAACAGGCGCTGAGCGCGGGCTCGCCCGTCAACCTGGGCCGGCGCGTGCTGCTGCTGAGGCAGGGCGAACTCGAGCGGCACATGGAAGTGGCCGTCGCGCCGCTCCGCGACGAAGTGGGCGAGATCGATGGCGCCGTGCTGATGCTCCACGACGTCACCGAATCGCGCGGCCTGACGCGCCAGATTTCCTACCAGGCCGCGCACGATGCGCTGACCGGACTGGTCAACCGCCGTGAATTCGAACGCCGGCTGCAGGAGGCGGTGGAAGCCGCGCGGGCCGGGGAGAGCAGTCACGTGCTCTGCTACCTCGATCTCGATCGCTTCAAGCACATCAACGACACCAGTGGTCACCAGGCCGGCGACGGTCTGTTGCGCGACATCGCCAAGCTGCTGCGCACGGCGGTGCGCGACTCCGATATCGTGGGGCGCCTCGGCGGCGATGAGTTCGGCATTTTGCTCGTGGGCTGTCCGCTCGATAAGGCGCGGCAGATTGCCGATGAAGTGTGCGGCAAGGTGGCCGATCACCGCTTCGTTTGGCGCGATCGCATTTTCAACGTCGGCGTCAGCATCGGCCTCGTGGAGTTGTCACGCGATTCGGGCAGCCTCGAGGAATCGCTGGCGGCGGCCGACACCGCCTGCTACCGGGCCAAGCAGCAGGGCGGACATGTGATGGTCTACTCGGCGCGCGACCAGGTCTACGCGCGCCAGACTGGCGAGATACACTGGCTGCAGCTGCTGCAGACCGCGCTCAAGGATCACCGCTTCGAGCTGGATTGCCAGCCCATCGTCGCCGCCTACGGTGACGGTGATGCCGGACCGGCCATGGAAGTCTTCGTCCGGCTGCGCAATGAGGCCGGCGAGCAGATCTCGCCCACCGAGTTTCTGCAGGCGGCGCAGCGCTACCGCCTGATGGGGCTGATCGACCGGCAGGTGGTGCAGACCACGCTCACCGCGCTCGGCCGCGGCGCCATCGTCCTGCCGCCCAATCGCAGCATCGGCATCAATATCTCCGGCCAGACACTCGCCGACGAGCAGTTTCTGGACTTCGTGGTGGAGTGCTTCGACACCACGGGCGCGCGGCCGGCGCAGGTCTGCTTCGAGATCGCCGAGAGCACGGTGATCGCCAACCTCGATCATGCGCGCCGCTTCATCGGTGTGCTCCACGGCATGGGCTGCCGCTTCGCGCTCGACAATTTCGGCAGCGGCCTGGGATCCTTCGCCAACCTCAAGCTGCTGGCCGTCGATTACCTGAAGATCGACGGCTCCTTCATGCGCAACCTGGCTCGCGACTCCGTGAACCAGGCGATGGTG
>DASWFL010000278.1:0-7947 GCA_036394255.1 Steroidobacteraceae bacterium | reverse complement strand
TGTTCACCGTCTGTACCGATATTCCAAGCTGCGCAGCCACTTGCGTCCTGGCTTGCCTCTTCAGCACCCGATCGATCAGCAGCCCTCGACAGAAAACCGTCAGCCGAGCATTCTTATGCACGTCCATTCGGGACTCCTTTGACACTTGAGGCCTGGTAACCACAAGCTTCATCGGAGACCCCCGAATGGGCAACTACTTAACCAGGAATAACGTCCTGAGACTTCACACCTAGGCGGTGCCCGCGGCGGCCGCACGGAGAGAAGCATGGCCCATTCGCTGCAGTGCTGGAAATGCGGCGCCGATCTGGCGGCGCTGACCCTGCCGCTTTCGCGCCGCGATGAATGCGCGCGCTGCCGCGCCGAACTGCACGTCTGCCGCATGTGCGTCGAGTACGACACGCAGGTGGCGAAACACTGCCGTGAACCGACGGCCGAGGAAGTCAGCGACAAGCAGCAGGCGAATTTCTGCGATTTCTTCCGGCCGAGTCCCAACGCCTGGGTGGCGCCCGATACGGCGGGGGTGGACAAGGCGCGCGCGGAACTCGAGCGCCTGTTCGGCAAGCGCTGAGCCCGGCCAGGTCCGCTCAGCCGCTGCGGTCCTCGCCGAGGCGTTCCGCCAGGCGCGAGATCATCCGGCCAAAGCGCGAGTTGCGCTGCGGCGCCTTCTTGCGCTCGTGCCGCGAAGCGTCGTTCATCAGCTCGCCACGTCCGGAATCCATCTGCAGCTCGCCCGCACCAAGGATTTCCAGGGTCTCCTCGAGCGACAGGGGTGGACCGGATTGCCGCACGCGCTTGCCCGCTGGCCGGGGGGCACCCTGGGGCTGGGGGACGCGGAGCTTGGCGCGCTTGCCCCCCGTACCGCGCACCGGCTTCGTGCCCGGTGGCGCCACCGCGATCGCGGCCTTGGCCGCGGCAATGGCCTTGGCCGCAGCCGCAGCCTTGCTGGCCACCGCCGCAGCGGGCTTGCCGGGTTGCAAGGCCGGGCGGATGCCGCTGCTCGCCGTGCCGCTCCCCGCATCTTCGATGAAGCTCAGTTCCGGGCCCGTGGACTTGGCCGTCGCCTGGGCAGGGAGCGGGCGCGCCATCGCCGCAGTGGCCCGCTCGCGCTCGCGTGCCGTGACCGGCACAACCGACACGGAAGTGAATTCCGAGCGCACGTACTGCGCCACCTGCTTGGCCGACACGGCGTCGGTAAAGAACCCCAGTCGCAGCCCGTACCAGCGGCGACCGTCACGGTTGCCCTCGACTCCATAGAGCGTGTAGGCGGCGAAAATCGCCAGCTGGGGAACCTGGCTCAGATCGATCGCCTGTACCGACCAGCGCAGCTGCACGGAGTAGGCCACCGGTTCGCTGGCGGGCGCCACCGGGGCGCGGAAGCCTGGCGTGGCACGGGATGCGGACTGGGTGCGGAGCGTAGCCGCGGCGCTGGACGGGGGCGCCGCGCGGAATGCGGGCGGGGCGCTGGGCAGGGTCGGGGCGCTGGGGGCCAACCGGGCCGCGGGCCCAGGGCGCGCCGTCTCGAGCAGGCGCAACACGGACTTGCCGTCCAGCACCGGGGCGGCGGGCCGCGGCGCAGCAGGGGACGCATCGTTCAGCGAGTTGATGGCCGCGCGGACGTTGCTCAGCGAACGGGCGGCTGCGCCGTTGTCATTGGCCGCCGCGGGAGCGGCGCGTGGCCGCTCCGGCACGGTCACCAGCTCCAGCCTCACCGCAGACGGAACTGCAGGGGCCGGTGCAGCAGCCTTCCTCGGGGCTTCCGCGGCCAGTGCAACGGTGGGCACTCTGGGCGCGATCATGGTATGCGTTCCCGTCGCCTCAGCAGCGGCCCGGGCGCGCAGCTTCTGCCCCGGCGCGGCTCCGGCCCAGGCGGCAGGGTACACATCGCGAACCGCCGCCAGCATCTGTTCGGCCGCCTCCTGGGTGGGGAAATAACCCATGTGCAGGCGGAAGCGCTCGCGGCCTTCCTCGCGACGGCGCGAAACGAAAAATCTGAACTGCTTCAGCGCCGGATCATTCGGCTGTTCGAGCCCGGCCGGCGAGGTGGAAGCGCAGAGGTTGATGACGTAGGAAACGGCTGCGACAGCAGGGGGCACTGCATTGCCGGCGGCAGACACCGAACCGCCGGTCGAACTCGTAGCCTGCTGCATCTGGAACACCCCCGCTGCCGATTCACTTCCGAGGCCTGCGGGCAATTTACGGGGATGACACCGCGGGAAGCGGACCATAGAGGCCGCCGGCTTCCGCCTTCGGTGGCAACCCCGCTATCCCTCAACGCTTTAAGGGACCGGAGGCTTTGCGTCCCTG
The DNA here is from genome assembly GCA_036394255.1 of Steroidobacteraceae bacterium. Classification (GTDB taxonomy): domain Bacteria; phylum Pseudomonadota; class Gammaproteobacteria; order Steroidobacterales; family Steroidobacteraceae; genus FEN-1191. The sequence continues at coordinate 5,643 of DASWFL010000278.1, read as the reverse complement.
CCTTGCAACAGGTTTGCGTGACACTGAAACGTGACGCAGTTTGGCACGGTGACGCGGTGGGTCAAGTGGCGCGATGGAGATTCCGGTCACATCTGCGGCAGAGCGGTGATTTAGCTCGCACTTCTGTCAAATCAGATTGCAACGCGCAACGCGGGAATGGCCGCGGCCTGCCGTCCGCGCAGCAACGCCGTGATATCCGCCACGGCCGCGGGGCGCGCGAAAAAGAATCCCTGTGCATAGTCACAGCCGCGCTGGCGCAGAAACTCCAGCTGTTCCATGGTCTCCACGCCCTCGGCGACCACGGTCTTGCCGAGCGCGTGCGCCATCGTGATCATGGTCTCGGCGAGCGTTGCGGCGGTGACGTTGTGCGCCACCTCCTCGATGAAGGAGCGGTCGATCTTGATCGCCTGCACCGGATGCACCCGCAGATAACCGAGCGAGGAATAGCCCGTGCCAAAGTCATCGAGCGACAGGCGCACGCCGAGCGCGGCCAGGCGCCGCAGCGCGGCGCGCCCTTCCTCGTCGGCAAATACCGATTCCGTCAGCTCGATCTCCAGCATGTCCGGCGCGATGCCGGCACGTTCCAGGGTGCTGCGCACGAGCTTGGGAAAATCTGTCTGCCGCAGCTGGTGCACGGATACGTTCAGAGCGAGCCGCGGCGGGGCGATGCCGGCGGCACACCACTCGGCCAGCTGCGTGCAGGCCGCCTCCAGTACCCAGGCGCCGATGTCCACGATCAGTCCGCTCTGTTCGGCGGCCGGCACGAATTCCCCTGGATAGCGCATCGCCTCGCGCGGCGGCTGCCAGCGCAACAGGGCCTCGAGCCCGGACAGGGAGCCATCGGCGAGCGAGTACTGCGGCTGGTAATAGAGCGCAAATTCGCGCCGCTGCAGGGCGCGGTACAACCCGCTTTCCGCGGCCAGCGCCGGCATGCGCTGCATGGCGCGATCGTAGAACACCGCCCGCGACCGACCGTCCTCCTTGGCCCGATACATCGCCAGGTCGGCATTGCGCATCAGCTCGTCGAGCTCCGTGCCATCGTCCGGAAACATCGTGATGCCGATACTGGCGCGCACGTAGGAGTCGCGGCCTCCGATATTGACCGCCTCTTCCATCGTGTCGATGATGCGCGCGCCCACGCGCTGCGCACCCTCGGCCGTGTCAACACCACGCAGGATGATCGTGAACTCATCGCCCCCGAGGCGCGCCACCGTGTCGCCGTCCTTGACGCAGGCCCGCAGCCGCTGCGCGACCACCTGCAGCATCTGATCGCCCGCGTCGTGGCCCACGGTGTCGTTGACCTTCTTGAAGTGATCCAGATCGATGTACAGCAGCGCCCCACGCTGCCGCCCTTCGGCAGCGCTGGCCAGTTCCTGGGACAGGCGATCGCGGAACAGCAGTCGGTTGGGCAGCGCCGTCAGCGGATCGAAGTGCGCCTGGCGGTACAGCTGCTCGCCGCGCGCACTGTTGGAGAGCGCCACGCCGATGCGCGCGGCGCACTCGGTGCCGTAGCCGGCGAGCTCCGCCGCCACCTCGGGCGCCGTGCGGTAGCCCACGGCCAGCACGGCCACCAATGTTTCCTGCGACAGCACCGGCCAGACCCAGAAGAACTCGCTGCCGCTTTCCTGCAGCGGCAGGAGCACGCCGTGGCGACCCGCCTCAAAGCGCATCACGGTCAGGCCGGAGCGCTCCTGGCACAGCTGCGAGAGCATCAGCGCGTCGAGGCTGATGCGGGTGACGGGGGCGTGCGTGCCGCCGGCGGCCAGGTAGGCGCGCCCGTGATCGCTGGCGTCCGGATCGAGCAGCGCGAGCATCGCGGCATCGCAGCCGGTGATGCTGCAGACCCGATCGAGCAGGGGGTCCAGGCAGGACTCGAGTTCGGAAGACTCCAGCAGCATCCGGTCGATCTCGTTGAGGCTGGCCATGGCCCGCATCCGTTCTTCCAGCACCCCGATGGTCCGATTGAAATCGGTGGCGACCGCGCGCGGTGCATCCCGCGAGTGCTTGACGGCCACGCGCCGGTATTCGCCCCGCGACAGGCCGTGGAGCGACGTGCCCAGATCTTCCAGTACCCGCTCCCAGTGCGCGCGGAACCACCAGGCCGTGGCCATGATCAGCAGCGCGCTCAGCAGCGCCAGCAGGGGCAGCAGCTCGCCCACCTGCGCCCAGGCTGCCGCGCCGCCCGCCACGGGGCCAAAGGCAACCACGGTCCAGCGGCTCGCGCTCAGGTGCGCCTCGACGGGCAGCACCGGGGTGACTGAACCGCGCCATTCCTGCCGGGCGACACTCCAGGAACGGGCGCTCCCCTCGCGCACGGGCGGAGCGCTCGACAGGTATTCACGCGCGAACATGGACTGCAGATCCGCTGGCAGCTCACCGCTCAGCCGCAGCAGCGCACCGGTGCCATCGATGACCGCGAGGGAGGACTGCGGGCGCGCCGCATTGTCCAGTGCCTGCCACAACCACTCGGGAGAGAGCTCGAAGAAGGCGAGCGCCGGGTTGACGCCTACGCGCACCGAGTGCACGACATATACGGGCACCCCCGCGCCGTTGCGCACTGCGGTGCGCAGCAGCGATTGCCCGGCACGCAGGGCCATGCGTTCGGCGTGGTTGAGCGCGACAGGCCCGGATTCGCTCGCCGGCGTGGTCAGCACCACGCCGCGAAAGACCTCGGAATGCAGCATGCGCTCGCGCAGGTCGGCGCCCCCGAAACCGGCGTCTTCGCTGGTCAGCTGCTGGACGATGGACTCAGCGACGCTGAGTCGCACGCGCATCTCGCGTGCAAAGGTGCGGCTCAGCTCCCCGGCGATCGTGGCGGACTGGCGCTCGCCGGCGGCGCGCAACTCGCGCACGACGCTCGCCGCGGCGGCCAGCAGGATCGCTCCGGCCAGCAACGCCATAGCCAGCGACAGGCGCCAGGTCATCGACCGCGGACGTAGGCCAAAGGCTAGGGGCATGGATGAGCATGAGCCTGAAAAACCTGAGACAATTTAACGAAAGTCGCACCGTCACCAATGCGCGCCAGATCACAATTGGCGGGCGACGTGTCCCGTGGATGGGACGCCGGTCACAATCGGGGCGGCAGCTTCCCCGTGGTGGCGAGCGACTGCATCGCCCGCCAGGTGAGCCGGTAGGTCCCCGGGCGCCCGCCCAGGGCCGCGGCCCGCATGGCAGCCCCCACCGTGTCCGCCCTGATCGCGCGCCACTGGGCATGGCGGCCGAGCAGCAGTGGATTGAGGAGCGGTGCCAGCAGGGCTCCCAGTGTCTCGGCCGTTCGCCACTCCGAGCGCGTGCCGAGCAGGAGTGAGGGTTGCATGAGATAGAGCGCACGGAACCGGAGCGCATCGAGCGCGAACTCGGTCTCGCCCTTCACACGCAGGTAAAAGTTGCGCGATTCGGGCGCAGCGCCGACCGCCGAGACCGCGACCAGGGTCTTGGCACCCGCGGCCAGCGCGCAGCGCGCGAAACGCAGCACCAGGTCATGATCGACGGCGCGAAAGGCCTGCGCGGAACCCGCCGCGCGCCGCGTCGTGCCCAGGCAGCAAAACGCGTCTTCGCAGACCGCCGCACGCATCTGCTCCTCCATGGCCTCGAAGCGGATGATGCGATTGGCGAGCCGCGGCGATTCGAAAGGCAGTGGCCGGCGCGTGAGGGCGACCACGCGCGCGTATTCACCGCCCGCGATGAGCGCGCGCACCAGGGCCTGGCCCACCATGCCGCTGGCACCGGCGACCAGGGCCACCCGCGGAGTCGTCCCCGACTGCATATGCTGAGGAGCTTAACCCGCGCCGCAGGCGTTTGCTCTGCCGCCGCTCTATTCCTGCAGCAGGAATTCGAGCTGCCCGCTGCCCCCGGGCGGACGGAAGGCCCGGGTGTCGAGTTCAGCCGCGCGCTCGCTGTTCAGCCCGAGGCGGCGGCAGGCCAGCAGGAAGCGCGCGCGCAGCATCGCCGCCCAGGGCCCCTCGCCGCGCATGCGTGTACCGAAGCGCGGATCGTTGTCGCGTCCTCCGCGCGCCTGCTGCAGCAGCGACATCACGTGCGCGGCGCGCAGCGGCAGATGCTGCTCGAGCCAGTCCCGAAACAGTTGCCGCACCTCATGGGGCAGGCGCAACAGGACGTATCCGGCGCGGCTCGCACCGGCCTGTGCCGCCGCCTCGAGCAGGCCCTCCAGCTCGGCATCGTTGACGGCGGGAATCATCGGCGCGGTCAGCACACCCACCGGCACCCCGGCCTGCGCCAGGGCGCCGATCACGCGCAGCCGCCCCTGCGGCGAGGCGGCGCGCGGTTCGAGCGTGCGCTTGAGCTCGGGATCGAGCGTCGTCAGGCTGACGGTCACTCGCGCCAGCTGCTGCCGCGCCATTTCCTGCAGCAGGTCCAGATCGCGCAGGATCAGCGTGCCCTTGGTGATGACCATGACCGGATGGCGGACCTGCCACAGCACCTCGAGAATGGAGCGGGTGACGCGCAGGCGCTTTTCGACCGGCTGGTAGGGATCGGTGTTGGCACCGAGCATGATGGGCTGGCAGCGGTACCCGCGGCGGCCGAGCTCGGCGCGCAGCAGGCGCGCGGCATCCGCCTTGTAAAATAACCTGGTCTCGAAATCGATGCCCGGCGAGAGATCGACGTAGGCGTGGCTGGGGCGGGCGTAGCAGTAGACGCAGCCGTGCTCGCAGCCGCGATAGGGATTGATCGATTGCTCGAAGGGGATGTCCGGCGAATCGTTGCGGCTGATGACCGAGCGGGCCGCTTCCGGGCGCACCTCGGTGGCGATGGAATCGGGTACTTCTGCCTGGTACCAGCCGTCGTCGACCGCCTGGTCGACCAGCCGGGCGTAGCGTCCCGGCGGATTGGCGCCGGCGCCACGACCCTTGAGCGCGCGTTCCATCGCCCTACTGTACGGATATACAGCTGGAGTGCAAGTACCCCGGGGCCGCCCTTAACCGGCCAGAAAGGTGCGGTAGGCGGGGTTGGCCGTTTCCTCGGTGTAGGGGTAACCGAGCGCGTGCAGATGGCCCAGGAAATCCTGCCGGTCCGCCTTGGGCACCTGGATACCGGCGAGTACCCGCCCATAGTCCGAGCCGTGATTGCGATAGTGGAACAGGGAGATGTTCCAGGCCGTGCCGATCGCCTGGAGGAAGCGCAGCAGCGCACCGGGGCGCTCCGGGAATTCGAAACGGAACACGAGTTCATCGGCCAGCTCGCGGCCGACACCGCCGATCATGAAGCGCACGTGGAGCTTTGCCATCTCATTGGCACTCATGTCCACGACGCCGTAGCCGGCGGCGCGGAGCCTGGCGATCACGGCGCCGGCGTCTTCCGCTCCCGCATCCAGCCCGAAGCCCACGAACAGGCGGGCGCGCTCCGCACCCTGGTAGCGGTAGTTGAATTCGGTGACGTTGTGCTGGCCAAGGGCGCCGCAGAAGCGCAGAAAACTCCCGGGCTGCTCGGGAATGTCCACAGCGAGCAGCACCTCGCGGCCGGCGCCGATGTCGGCACGCTCTGCGATATGCCGCAACCGGTCGAAATTCATGTTCGCGCCGCTGCAGATCGCCACGTAGCGCTGGCCCGCGGGCGCGCCGCGGGCGATGTAGCGCTTCAGGCCGGCGACCGCGAGCGCCCCGGCCGGCTCGAGAATGGCGCGCG
>DASWFL010000277.1:0-2414 GCA_036394255.1 Steroidobacteraceae bacterium | reverse complement strand
CATCGCGGAGCGCGACATTGCCCGTTTCGCCCGCGCCCGCGCCTTTCCGATCATTCCCTGCACTCTGTGCGGCTCGCAGCCGAACCTGCAGCGCGGGGCCATCAAGCGCATGCTCGCAGCCTGGGAGCGCGAACAGCCAGGCCGCACCGAGTCGATCTTCTCTGCCTTGCGCCACGTGGAGCCCACGCAGCTGGCCGACCTGCGCCTGTTCGACTTTGCGGCGCTCCGGCCGACGTCCAGGTGATGCAGCGGCCACTCGCCAACAGCTATTGGGTGTTGCCGGGCCGGTTCCTGGCCGGCGAGTATCCCTCGGGCCGCGAGCACCCGGAAAGCGATGCCGGGCGCGCGCGCATTGCGCGACTCCTAGGGGCCGGCATCAGCTGCATCGTCGATCTGACCGACGAGGATGAGTGCCCGGCCTATGATCAGCTGTTGCCGCCGACGGTCGCACACCTGCGGCGCACGATCCCCGATACTGAAGTGCCGCGCCACCCGGGCCTGATGCGTGACATCCAGAAGGATCTCGCCCTGGCCCTAGCCGGCGGACAGATCGCCTATGTGCACTGTCGCGCCGGCATCGGCCGCACCGGCACGGTCGCCGGCTGCTTCCTGGTGGAACAGGGCCTGGATGGGGATGAGGCGCTGCGCGAACTGAACGCCTTGTGGACGCTGCAGTGTGCGCGTGCCGCAAGCTGGCCCGAAGTGCCGCAGACCGCGGAGCAGGCCGACTACATACGGCTATGGGTGCCGCGGCGCACCCTGCTGAGTTCGCGATCATGAGCGGCGCTGCCCGCCGGCACCGCCGCCCCGCCTGGTCGCGTCTGGACGATGAGGCGCTGCTCGACGTGCGGCTCTGCGATCTGCGCCTGGGGCTGGCCGGCACGGCGGTCCAGGCCGGCGTCACCCGGCTGAATCGCGAACTCGACTCTCGCGGCATCGCCTTTCGTCCGCATGTCTGGCTCGCGGTGGACTGGTTTTCCCCCGACGGCGTGCCCGGATTCGCCGTGCCGTTCTATCTGGTCCATCCGCGTCTTACGCGGCTGGAGCGCAAGATGACCGGCGAGGTGGAGGGGACCAACCGCAAGTGGCAGATGCGCATCCTGCGCCACGAGGCCGGGCACGCGTTCGACTCGGCCTACCGACTGCGCCGCAGGGCGCGCTGGCGGGCCTTGTTCGGACCGGCCTCGCGGCGCTATGCACCGCAATACCGCGCGCGGCCAGCCAGCCGCCACCACGTGCAGCATCTGGGGGAGTGGTACGCCCAGGCGCACCCCACCGAGGATTTTGCCGAGACGTTTGCGGTCTGGCTGCAGCCGAATTCGGACTGGCGGCGGCGCTATGCGCTGTGGCCGGCACGGCGCAAGCTCGAGTATGTGGCGCAGCTGGCCGCTGAAATCGGCCGGCGCGCAGCGCCGGTGAACGGCCGCGAGCGGGTCGAGGCGCTGGAGGACAGCACGTTGACCCTGCGCGAGCACTACCGGCGCAAGCGTGCGGCGCAGCGGCGGCGTCAGCGGCTGCTCGCCGACGTCTGGTTGCGCAAGCTGTTTGTATCTGCGGCGGACGCACGTCGGGGCGCGCGCTCAGCCGCGGCGCTGCTGCGCGCTCACAAGCTCGGGCTGCGCGCAGCGCTGTGCAAGCGGGCCGGCGCCGACCGCTACGCGGCCCAGCAGATCCTGCGCCTGGCGATCGAGCGCTGCCAGCAGCTCGGGCTCCGCCAGCGCGAGGCACGGCGCACCACGATCCCGAAGCTGCGCGCGGCATTGGTGCGGATGGCACGCGGCTACATCGCCAGCGATGCATTGCGGATGCGCCTGTGAAGCGGCTGCGCACGCTGGTGGTGGTGCATTCCAGCCTCGTGCCGCCCGAGTCGCTCGAGGGCTATAGCGAGCGGGAGATCGCCGAGTGGCGCACCGAATACGACGTGATCGGCTCGCTCCGCAAGGCCGGGCATACGGTGCAGACCCTCGGCGTGCTCGACTCGCTGACCGAGCTGCGCGCGGCACTGCTCGAGTGGCATCCCGACGTCGTGTTCAACCTGCTCGAGGAATTCAACGGCATCGTGACCTACGACCAGCACGTGGTGGCCTTCCTCGAGCTGATGCGCCAGCCCTACACCGGCTGCAATCCGCGCGGCCTGCTGCTGGCGCGCGACAAGGTGCTGTGCAAGCAGCTGCTGGCCTTCCATCGCATCCCGACCCCGCAATTCGCGGTGTTCCGGCGCGGCCAGCACCTGCGGGTGCCGCAGCGCCTGCGCTTTCCGCTGTTCGTGAAGTCGGCGACCGAGGACGCCTCGCTCGGCATTGCCCAGGCCTCCGTGGTCGACGACGCGGCGCGCCTGCGCGAGCGGGTGCAGTTCATGCATGAGCAGATCGGCTCGGACGCCCTGGTCGAGGAGTACATCGCCGGGCGCGAGC
>DASWFL010000276.1:0-1768 GCA_036394255.1 Steroidobacteraceae bacterium | reverse complement strand
TTGCGTTGCGCCGCCGGCGAGGGCTCGGCCTTTGCCACCGGTGACGTCCGCTGCGCGTCGCGTGCGGCCGGATCGGGCTCGTCGAACAGCATCGGGGCGAGGCTCTGACGCATGTGCCATTCCAGATAATAGGCCAGCATGCAGAGCAATACGTGCGCGCGCACCCGCGGCGCGGTCCAATGGAACACCGGACGCAGTTCGAGATCGACGGTCTTCAGCGAGCGGAAGGCGTGCTCCACGCCGCTGAGACTTTTGTAGGCGCGCACCGTGGTGGCGGCGTCAGACTGTGCGGCCGGCAAATTGGTGCGGACTACATAGATGCCGTCGAGCGCGGCCTCGGCGGCGATGCTGAGGTGGTTTTTGGCGAAGCTGAACGCGTCATCGCCGATGCTGATCTGGAAATGCTTGGCCATGTGGCGCCGTCCCAGCACCGCGCCGACGGCCTGGCCGATTGCCGCGGCGCCGCGCAGCGGCTTGCGCGCCCGCTGCACGCGGGCCTCGATGCGCGCGAGGTCGTTCTCGGTGACGGCCAACAGCTCCTCGCGTTTGCGGGCCCGCTGCTCGGCCAGTAACGGGTTCTTGCAGACCACCAGGCGCTCGCCGGGATAGTCGGGGCTGGTGATCTCCGCCATGTCGCGGTCATCGAACAGCGAGGGCTGCAACGGCCCGCCCGCGGCGGCGAGCTGCTTGATCGCCGGAGCCCGCAGCGCGGTGATCCAATCCAGACCGGCCGGGCGCAGCGTCTGCTCGATCCGCGCGCTGGTCAGCAGTCCGCGGTCGCCCACCATCACCACGCGCTGCAGGTGGAAGCGCTGCTTCAACTTGTCGATCTGCGCCGACAGCGTCACCGGATCGGCGGTATTGCCTTCGAACACCTCGACCGCTACCGGGCAGCCGTCGGCGGCGCACATCAGGCCGATGACAATCTGCGGCCGGTCACTGCGGTGGTCGCGGCTGTAGCCATACTGCGCCAGTTCGCAGCAGCGTCCTTCGAGATAAGTGGAGGTGACATCGTAAAGCAGCAGCGCGCCGTTCTTCAGGTGGCGGCGGGCCAACCTAGCTTCGATGAACGGCTGCTCGCTGCCCAGCCAGTCGAGCGCGGCATAGACTTCCTTGGCGGCGACCTTGCCGAGCCCCAGCACCTCGCCTAGCGAATGGCTGGCCGTGGCGGGATCCAGCATCCGCGCGGTCGCCAGCTTGGCCGCCGGCTCGAGCAGGCGCGCGACGATCAGGGCCAGCGCCAGGTCGCGCCGGCGTTGCGGCGCCCGCCGCGGCAGCACGGTGTCGAGCGCGATGCGGCGTGCGGTGCCCAGTGCGGCGAGCACGTGGCCGTGCGGCAGCGCGCGGACGATTTCCACCGCCTCAGCAGCAGGCAGCAGTTTGTCGCCGCGCAGCACGGCGCGCAGCTGTTCGATGCGCTCGGCGGGCCAGCCGGACAGGTTGGCGAGGGTTCGGTTCTTGGTCTTGCCGGCCTCGCGGTAACTCTCACGCAGCAGGATGGCGGGTGGTGAGCTTCGGTTCGGGATGACGGCCACATACATGCGCCGGTAGAATCATTATCGGCGATAGCATGTCAAGCGAAGTCGCCTGCGCTACATGACCGCTACAGCGATGAATATCAGGTTCTTTCAACGGCTTAATTCCAAAAGCAGTCAAAGTTCGGTTTAGAGGCCCGTGTGCATGGGTCCCGGGTTCGCAGGCTGCGCCCGCGCCCCGGAATGACCGAACGTTTGACATTTTTTCACAAGCTCCCCTTTGGGATGTGTCG
>DASWFL010000275.1:0-20115 GCA_036394255.1 Steroidobacteraceae bacterium | reverse complement strand
CACGTGCCATCTTCTGCTTGAATTCCGGGCTGCGCATCTCCTTCATGTTGTCGCACTTGGGCACGGCGTAATCGCCGTGCGGAACGTTCAAGCCGCGCACGGCATCGAGCAGCGCGTCCTGCTGCGGCAGTCGGCGCAGGTCGTTCCAGTGGTAGCCCAGAAACATGTGCATGATGGAGCTGACGGCAAAGACCGCGACGGCGGCCAGCAGGATGGGCAGCCAGAGTGAAACAATCGAAATCATAAATCCCCCTTTTCGGTGTCGGTGTTCCCTTGTCAGTCGTCGTGACGGACAGCCGCGCGCAACCGCTTGTTGCGCTGCTGGTGCAGTTTAGCCGCAATGCGGCGCTCCCTGGCAGCCCTGGTCGGGCGGGTGGCGCGGCGCGTCTTCGGCACCGTCAGGGCGCGCACGATCAGGTCCCGCAGCCGGTCCATCGCTTCGCGCCGGTTGCCCTCCTGGGTGCGGTGGTTGCGGGCCATGATCAGGATCTCGCCCGAGTCGATCAGGCGGTGGCCGGCGAGGGCGCGCAGCCGCTGCTTGGCGCGCTCATCGAGGATGCGCGTCCCCGGCAGGTCGAAGCGCAGTTGCGCAGCGGTCGCCACCTTGTTGACGTTCTGGCCACCCGGCCCGGCGGCGCGCACGAAGCTCAAGGACAGGTCGCCGTCCGGGATCTGCACGGCGGCGCTCACGAGGGCGCTCCGCTCCCGAGCATGCGCACCTCGTGCTGGGTGACGGGGATCGTGATGCCGTGGTCGCGGAACAGGCGCCAGATGCGCCGGTTGACGTCCGAGCGCACGTTGTTGACGCCGTTTTGCGGATCGGCGATCCAGAAGCGCAGCTCCAGATCCATGCCGTGGTCGCTGAACTGCATCAGGCGCGTGACCGGCGCCGGATCGGTCAGGACCCGCCGGTTGCCTTCCACGGCGCCCAGCAGCACCTGCAGTGCGACTTCCGGATCGTCGCGGTAACTGATCCGCACGGGCAGCTTGAGGCGCACCTTGCGATCGGAGTAACTCCAGTTGATCACCGTGCTGGTGATCAGGTTCTGGTTGGGCACCAGCGTGTCCACGCCGTCGCGGTCGCGCACCACGACACAGCGGCCCCGCAGCTCCTGCACCCAGCCGAAATTCTCCGTGCTGCTGCCGGTCAGCCCGGTGAAGCTGATGACGTCGCCCGGCTTGATGGACTTGTCGAGCAGCAGCACGAAGCCGCTGACGAAATTGCTGGCGATCGCCTGCAGGCCAAACCCCAGGCCGATGCCGATCGCACCGGTCAGCAGGGTGAGCGCCGTCAGATCGAGGCCGGCCGCATTGACGCCCAGCAGTACGCCGAGGCTGATCAGGAAAACATGGCTGAATTTGCTGATGCCGACGCGTGTCGAGGGCGCGACGCCGTGCAGCTTCATGACGCGCCGCTCCACGGCGCGGGCGATCAGGCCGCTCACCAGCACGAAACCGGTGACCACGAACAGGCTCTTGAGCAGGGACCAGAGCGAGAAGTGCCCCCTGCCGGGCACCAGGTCGACCGAGTCGAGCGCGGTCTCGATGGCGGTGTACCACCCGACCAGCTGGAAGGCGATGACCAGCCACACCAGCCACGTCAGGCGCGCCTCCCAGCCGCGCAGCCACGACAGCGGCCCCAGCAGCCTGGCGATCAGGTAGACCCCCGCCCGCACCAGCAGGAACGCGCTGAACAGCTCGAAGGCCGTATCCAGCGCACCAGTGGGCAGCCGGAGACCCGCATACAGGGCGTGCGCGAGCAACAGCAGCGGCAGGGCGCTGATCGCCGGTGTGAGCACCACCAGCCCCTCCAGCAGCGCCGCCTGCCAGGGGATCTGTGGCGCGGGACGGCGCCGGCAGGCCGCGCGCGCTGCGCGCCCCGCGGCCAGCGCGAGCGCCACCGCCACCGCGATGCCCAGCAGCTGCGCGAAGGTCTGCGCGTTGGCCAGGTCCTGGAAGCGACGCGCCAGCGGGGCGAAGGTTTCGTTCATGGCAGGGCTAGGCGTTCAGATCCGGTATCAGCTGGCTCTCGAGCAGAAGGATCTGGTCCTTGAGCGCCAGTTTGCGCTTCTTCAGGCGCTTGAGTTGCAGCTCATCGACGTTGAAATCAAGCGACAGGCGCGCGATCACCTCGTCGAGGTCGCGATGCTCTATGCGCAGATCGCGCAACTTCTGCATGTTGCGGAATAATTCGCGATCGACTTTGTCGCCCGTGTCTCTCATGAGGCCTGCGGTGCGCGTGATGCCGGCAAGGCCTGGCGCAGAGGACCCTGGCCAAGCTGTCCGGTGACGGGCACGACGCCGTCGGGTAGCTTAGCTAAGCGACCCAGCGGGCGCCACGGGAGCCCCGGGATGTGGAAATCCGAGCCGCTGGAGCCCGCCAGGCCGTAGCGGCGCGCCAGCGAGGCGGCGCGGCTGGCATCGCCCGGCCCCATGCCCGCCAGACTGACCTCGATCGCCGCCCCACCCGCGTCGCGAAACTGCGCACACAGCTCGCGCAGGGTACCGGCGGAGACCTGGTATCGGTGGGGGTGGGCCAGCACGGCCAGTCCGCCGGCGGCCGCGATGGCGGCGACGCTCGCCTCGACGGTCGGCCACTGCGCCGGCACCGCCGCGCGCTGGCCGCGTGCCAGCCAGCGCTTGAAGGCATCGTCGACATCCGCCGCATGGCCCTGGGCCACCAGGAGCCTGGCCAGGTGCAGGCGCGTCGGCGTCCCCGGCCGCGCCAGTACCTCCAGGCTGAGCTGCTCGCCGTCCAGCCCGCACTTCGTCAGTCTCACGCCGATCGCCTGGATGCGCGCCCGGCGCTGTGCCTGCACGCCACTGAGATGAGCCTCGAGTACCGGCGAGGCGGTGTCGAGGCGCAGGCCGACGATGTGAATCTCGCGATCGCGCCACAGCGAAGTCAGTTCGCAGCCATGGACAAACTCGATGCGGTGGGCGGCACAGGCCGCCGCCGCCGCGGGGCAGCCCGCCAGGGTGTCGTGGTCGGTCAGCGCCAGGAGTTGGACCTGCCGCGTCGCCGCGAGCGCCACCAGTTCGGCCGGCGTCAACACCCCGTCCGACCAGCTGCTGTGCGTATGCAGGTCGACGCGCTCGTACCGTTGCGGCTCAGGGCTCATGAGTTCCATCATAGCCGAGCCTATGCCTACTACCGCGCTCCTGGAAGCCCAATGGGAAGACATCGACCACGTGCTGCTGGATCTCGACGGCACACTGCTCGATCTGGATTTTGACAGTCACTTCTGGCAATCGCTCGTGCCGCAGGCCTGGGGCGCTGCGCGCGGTCTGGACGCCGCCGCGGCGCAGGCCATCCTGCAGCCGCGCTTCGATGCCTGCGAGGGCACGCTGCCCTGGTACAGCACGGAGTACTGGAGCTGCGAGCTCGGGCTCGACATCGCCGCGCTCAAGCGCCAGGACGCCGCGCGCATTCGCTGGCTGCCCGGCGCGCAACGCTTTCTGGCGGCGGCGCGCGCGCGGCGCAAGCGCGTGGTGCTGCTGACCAACGCCCACCCGCAGGCACTGGCGATCAAGCACGAATACACCGGCGTGCTCGATCACGTCGACGCCAGCTACAGCGCGCACCTGCTGGGGGCGCCGAAGGAGGACCTGCGCTTCTGGCGTGCGTTGCGCCAGGTCGAGCCCTTCGACGCGGCGCGGAGCCTGTTCGTCGATGACAGTGCGACGGTGCTGCGCGCGGCACGCGCGGCCGGCCTCGCCTTCATCCGCGCGATACGCAAGCCCGATTCAGCGGGCGCGGCGCGCGGGCACGAGGAATTTACCGCGGTCGATGCGCTGGTGGAGCTGCTCGCGCCCGAATAAGGCCCGGGCGCTCCGGGGGCGAATCAGCGGCGCCGCGGGGGCGGGCGGCGCCCGCCACCCTGCCCGCCACCCGGGCCGCCGCCGCGGCGCCGTGGCGGCGCGTGATGGTCGCGCGGCACGTGCGGTGCGGCGTGCAATTTCGGCAGCGAATCGTGGTCGTAGTGCTCGACGGGAATCTTGTGGCCGATGAAAGCCTCGATCTCGGGCAGGGAGATCGCGTATTCCTCGCAGCCGAAGCTGATGGCATCCCCGGCGGCGCCGGCGCGCGCGGTGCGGCCGATGCGGTGCACGTAGTCGGCGGCGTCCTGCGGCAGATCGTAATTGAACACGTGACTGACGTCGGGTATATGCAGGCCGCGCGAGGCGACGTCCGTGGCGATGAGCACCGCCAGCTCGCCTTCGTGGAATTGCCGCAGGAAGCGCAGGCGCTTGACCTGCGGCACGTCACCCGAGATCGCCTGGGCGTGGAAACCGTTGGCTCGCAGCCAGGCCTCGAGCCGCTCCGCCATGCGCTTGGTGTTGACGAACACCATGGTGCGATGCGCCTCGAACTGGCGCAGCAGGCTCACCAGCAGCGGGATCTTCTCCGGCATCGCGGGAAAATAGATCGACTGGCGGACACGATCGATCGTCACCTTGTCGGGCTCGATGCGCACCAGCTCGGGGTTGTTCATGTGCTCATAGGCGAGTTCGAGTACGCGCTGCGAGAGCGTCGCCGAGAACAGCATCGACTGGCGCCGATCGGGCGGGGGGAGCCGGCGCATGATGTAGCGGATATCGGCGATGAAACCCAGATCGAACATCCGGTCGGCTTCATCGAGCACCAGCACCTGCGCGTGGCGCAGGTCGTAGACGCCCTGCTTCAGATAGTCGATGATGCGCCCCGGCGTGCCGATCAGTATTTCGACGCCATCGGCGAGCTGCCGGCGCTGCTTGTCGTAGTCGACACCGCCGTAGACGACCCCGAGCGACAGGCCGGTATGGCGCCCGATGCCGAGCGCGTCCTTGTGGATCTGCACCGCCAGTTCGCGCGTTGGCGCCACGACCAGGGCCCGCACGGAAGTGATGGCGCGTCCGGATGCCGCGGGTTTTTCCAGCAGCGACTGATACAGCGCCACCAGGAACGCCGCGGTCTTGCCGGTGCCGGTCTGCGCCTGGCCGGCGATGTCCCGGCCGGTGAGCGCCGCGGGCAGGGTCTGCGCCTGGATCGGAGTGCACCAGGTGAAGCCCGCATCGACGATGCCCTGCATGACGGAAGGGTGCAGCGGAAGGGAAGTGAATGCCAGATTGCTTAAATGCTCTTCGCTCATGAATACACAGGTCTACCTTGGAGTGCTTGCGCGAGGGAAAAATGGCCCGGCGGTACGGGGGTACTTGCAATGAGGCGCGGAACAGGCTACAAATATCGCCATTGGCGGCTCCTCTGCGCGCCTGCCGAACCAATCCTGAAGCACAAGTGTAACCGCTGAGCGGCAATCGCGCGCCACTGTATGGCGCGCCACGCTTATATCAACCAGCAAACCATTCTCAACTACTGGCAATCCCCGCGGCACCGCTCATCCGGTGCCGAACCCCGATTTCCTGTCCCTGATCACGTTTACGGAGGCCTTAGGTCGCGTGAGTAACGAAAATATTGTTCATACCTCGGATGCCCGCTTCGATGCGGATATCCTCAAAGCCGAAACACCGGTACTGGTCGATTTCTGGGCCGAATGGTGCGGCCCCTGCAAGATGATCGCCCCGATCCTCGGAGAGATCGCGGTCGAGTACCACGACCGGCTGCGCATCGCCAAGCTCAACATCGACGAAAATCCGCAGACACCGCTCAAGTTCGGTATACGCGGCATCCCGACGCTGATCCTGTTCAAGAACGGCACCGTCGAGGCGCAGAAAGTCGGCGCGCTGTCGAAATCCCAGCTCGCGGCGTTTCTGGAACTGCACCTGTGAGAGGTTACCTCGGCAATCAGGGCCGTAATCGCCCCAACAAGGGCCCGCGTCACGGCGGCATGCGTGACGGCAACCGCGACCCGAATCGCGGCAACGTCGGCGGCCGGATGGACGAGCATCTGCCGGACCTGGAACCGCTGGGTGAAGATGACGCCGAGGTGATCAGCCCGGCCGAGCTGGCGCAATCGCGCAACTCGATGAACCTGACGACGCTGAAGGCCAAGCCCATACATGAGCTGGTCAAGCAGGCGGAGTCGATGGGCCTGGAGAGCCTGGCCCGTTCACGCAAGCAGGACATCATTTTCTCGATCCTCAAGGCGCACGCGCGCAACGGCGAGGACATCTACGGAGACGGCGTGCTGGAAATCCTGCAGGACGGCTTCGGCTTCCTGCGATCCGCCGACGGCTCCTACCTCGCCGGGCCGGACGACATCTACATCAGCCCGAGCCAGATCCGCCGCTTCAACCTGCGTACCGGCGATTCGATATCCGGACTGATCCGCCCGCCCAAGGACGGCGAGCGGTATTTCGCGCTGCTCAAGGTGGGCGAGATCAACTTCGACTCGCCCGAGAGTTCGCGCAACAAGGTGCTGTTCGAGAATCTGACGCCCTTCCACCCGACCAAGCGGCTCAAGCTCGAGCGCGGCAACGGCAGCACGGAGGACCTGACCGCG
This sequence comes from Steroidobacteraceae bacterium, assembly GCA_036394255.1. Taxonomy (GTDB): domain Bacteria; phylum Pseudomonadota; class Gammaproteobacteria; order Steroidobacterales; family Steroidobacteraceae; genus FEN-1191. Next base: position 13,672 of record DASWFL010000275.1, on the reverse strand, counting down.
CGCACCATCGACCTGGTGGCCCCGATCGGCAAGGGCCAGCGCGGCCTCATCGTCTCCCCGCCGAAGGCCGGCAAGACCATGCTGCTGCAGAATATCGCCACCTCGATCACCTGGAACCATCCCGAGGTCCACCTGATCGTGCTGCTCATCGACGAGCGGCCCGAGGAAGTGACCGAGATGCAGCGCACCGTGAAGGGCGAGGTCGTGTCCTCGACCTTTGACGAGCCGGCCGCACGCCACGTGCAGGTCGCCGAGATGGTGATCGAGAAGGCCAAGCGCCTGGTCGAGCACAAGAAGGACGTCGTGATCCTGCTCGATTCGATCACGCGCCTGGCCCGCGCCTACAATACGGTGGTGCCGAGTTCCGGCAAGGTGCTGACCGGCGGCGTGGATGCCAACGCCCTGCAGCGCCCGAAGCGCTTCTTCGGCGCGGCGCGCAACATCGAGGAAGGCGGTTCGCTCACCATTCTGGCCACCGCGCTGATCGACACCGGCTCGAAGATGGACGACGTGATCTACGAGGAATTCAAGGGCACGGGCAACAGCGAGATCCACCTCGACCGGCGCATTTCCGAGAAGCGCGTCTACCCGGCGTTCAACATCAACCGCTCCGGCACCCGCAAGGAAGAGCTCATCACCGATCCGGCCGAACTCGCCAAGATGTGGATCCTGCGCAAGCTCCTGCACCCGATGGACGAGCTGGCTGCGATCGAGTTCCTGCTCGACAAGATGAAGGACACCAAGACCAACGGTGAGTTTTTCGAGGCGATGAAGCGGTAGCCGATCACAGAATCCGACGTCGCCGCGCGGCGACTGTGGCGGCGGGCACGGTGCTGACCGATGATGGCACGGCTGTCATTTCCCAGGATCTGCTGCATGCGCCAGCTATTCATTTTCGCCGCCCTGTACGCCATCAGCGCCGCCGGCACCGCGCAGGAAGCGCCGCCGCCCGAGCCGGCGAGTCCGATCACGGATCATTTTGCCCTGCGCGCCGGCGGATTCCTCGGCACGGTGCAGACGCAGGGCCGCATCGACAATACGGCCACCCAGACTCCCGGCACGGTGTTTTCGGCGGAGGATGATTTTCACCTGAGCCGGCACGCGCGCCAGATACGCGCCGAATTCATGTTCCGCCTGCGGGAACGCAGCCGGCTGCGCGTGGACATGTGGGAAATCACGCGCGACGCGGTGAGCTCCCCGACGCGGACGATCAATTACGGCAGCAGCAGCTTCACGCCGGCCGATCTGGTGACGTCGCGCTTCGACTGGCGGCAAATCGATTTCACCTACACCTATTCCTTCCTGCGGCAGAACAAGTTCGAGCTCGGCGCGGGTCTGGGGCTGCACCTGCTGCAGGCCGAAGCCGAGGCCAGCGTCGCGGCCCGCGGCGTGCACGAGGATCTGAGCGGCTCGGGTCCCTTCGCCACGCTGGCTCTGGACGGGAGCTGGCGCATCAGCCGCCGCTTCGCGCTCAGTGCACGCGCCCAGTATTTCAGCCTCAAGGCGAACTCGGACCGGGGCGCGCTCGGTGACTACCACATGGACCTGCAGTTTCGCTGGCGGCCGAATCTCGCCTACGGCCTGGGTTACGAGAGTACGCACACGCAGCTGGACGTCAGCAACAGCGATCCGAGCGGCCGGATGCGCGTGAATACGCGCGGACCGGAACTGTTCGTGCGCGCCAGTTTCTAGCCCGGTAGGGCTGCATGCCCGGTGGGCCGGCCGCTACCAATACATACCCAAACCAATACGCACTGACTGCGCACCGTCATGCGCGTAGCCCACCCGCAGATCCGTCCGTGCGCTGGGCGACCAGCGTCCCTCGATACTGGAGACTCCGTAACTGCCAAATCCGCTGCCGATCGGAAAGCGCTGTTCGTAGGAGCATTGCAATCCCAGATGCTCGCCGGCCCTCACGATGATTTCAGCCTTGGCTCTCGTGAAGCCGAAGCCCTCGTGCAGCCGGTCGCTCTGCACCGCGCCGCCGGCGTAAACAGCCCCGAATAGGCCGGACCATTGCCGGCCCAGACCCAGATCTCCCTGGGCCCGGGCGACGAGACAGTCGCCACACCCGAGCCGCTCCTGCTCGGCACCCAATCCCAGCTTCCAGGCCGCCCCCCGATCGCCCGGTAGTCCGCTCAAGCCAGGGTTGACGCTCTCAACGTCGATGACCGTGAATCGGGTGATGTGGAGCCGTCCGCGGTTGACGGCGAATTCCATGTCGGCCATCGCGAGCGCTGCGTTGCGAACCTGCCCGGGGCCGCTGTCCAGCACGTCGTAGTAGGCCGGCCTGAGGCGCAGTACCAGCGCATTGCCCGTCACGCTGTCGTGCCTGTTGCCCACCTGGAGCCATCCGGGAGCGCGCCCGCGATCCGGGGCAACCGGCTGCGAGGGCGTGAGGGCTGGCGTTCCAGGCTCCAGCATGTAGCGGGCGGACAGTGCCCGCCTGTAGGCTTCCTGGATGCCCTGGGGGGCGCGATCGAGCGGATCTCCCACGAACTGGTAGTAGTCGAGCAGCGCATCGAGCACAGCCTGCTTCGCGAGCGTCGGTCGATCCACAAATTCGGGATCGTCCAGATGCCAGCGCCCGACCACCAGCCCCGTGAAGAGGCTGACATCCGCAGGCGGCAGCTGCGTGAACTTGGCGTAGAACCTGGATTGTCGCGACGGCAGATAGTAGACGCCCGCAAGCAGGGGCCGGCCCCGAAATTGCGACCGGGCGATCGTGCGGATCATCACCTGGGGAATCACCCATGGCGTCTCGTCAGGGATGATCTTCAGCCCGTCCACGACCTGCAGGACCTCGCCCATGCGGTAGGCACAGTTCTTCTGGAAGAAATAATAGGTATAACGCTTGCCCAGCACCTCCCACGCGTGCGCGACCACCAGTTCGACCGCATCCTTGGGCAGATCGAGGCGATATTCCCACAGGTCGCGCAGCTCAACTTCGCCGTAATTGTGGTTTTGAAAGTAGAACTCGATGTGGCTGAATCCGCCGTCGTATTTTCCAAACAGTCCCTTCAGCATGTACTTGAATGGGTTGTCCCTGGTTTCGACTATGGCGCCGTAGTTGACGCTGACATCCAGCAGGCGCGTTTGCCCTTCCGCCTCCCTGAAGTTGAACTTGAGGAGGACGTGACCGTAGTAGGAAGCCGGATTTCCCAAGTAGCCGGTGGCGAACACGACACTGAGCGATTCGACGCTGTCTGATCGAGTCCACTTCTCATACGCCGGGCAGGGGACTTTGGTTGCCAGGGCCGGGTGGCCGCTCAGCCGGGTTTTCAGCCACAGCCAGCGCGCGGGAAAGCGGCACTGCGCGTGCTGGTTGGCATCGGTGGTGGGCGGCAGAGCAAAGGCGGCGAGTGTCGCCTGAAGTTCCCGCAAAGGATCCTGCGCGCCGGCGGGATCCAGGAAGAAGTCGCCGGGGTGAATGGCGCTGCGCCAGCCGCTGGTACTGTGCCGGTCTGGCGCATAGTGGCCGAGTTTCAGCCAGCCAGACTCTGCCGCGACACTTTCCAGTGCCAGGGATGTATTGGCGCCCACCACTCCTGCTGGCGCGATCAGCAGGATCAGAGCGAATAAACTCGAGACACGCAGAACGTCAGATCACTCTGAACAGTGGGCGCCGGGTGCGACGGACGCCCGGCCTGCAAGCCGGGCGTCCGTTCCGTCAAACTAACTCAGGCAGAGCAACTGGCCGTGACGGCGGCGTCGATGACCTTGTAGAAGTTGCTGGCCTTCTCAAGATGGGTCTGGCGTACATATTGAGGGTCTGCGACCTCAAGACCCATGTCGCGCCGAATCCTGCTTACCGCCTGGGGCCGGTGATTGCTGGCGCATTCAAGGATGTTCAGCACGGTGGTCAGGTGTTCTCCGTGTCCTGCCGCCGTCTCTTCGGCAAGGGAGGCGTAGGTGGCATCGATGAAACGCGCCGCCGCCACCTTCTTTCCCTGGCAGGTTTGCGGGCTTGCAGTCGCGGATATCACGGCCGTGGTGCCCAGGTCCCAGATCACGTTGGACGTCACGGCTGCCCACTTGGTATCGCTGAATAGCGCCGCACCGATACCGCAGTCGGTGTAAGGATTGGGCCCGGAGCCCGGCGCTTTGCTTGCGTCGTCGGCAAGAGCGCTACTGGTCGCGAACGCCGCCCACACGAGCGCACCACCAAACAAAAGTGTCTTGACTCTCATCGAACGCTCCCCATTGAGATTTATTGAGTGTGCCGATCAGCTTTGTTGTTCTTGAACCACTCCAAACCTATTCCCCGCATGTGGAGAAGTCAAATTCAATCTCTCTGAGGACCGAACGCTCGCGAGGGTGGCGGGCGATTGAGCCAGCGCCCGATCGTACCCACGCACATCAGCAGTGCCGCGGCGCTCAGCGCCAGCGAGTAGTGGATCCCCACCAGCGCGCCACCAAGACCAACCGTGACGCCGCTGAAGGTACGCAGGCCGAGACTCGCGCCGACGAACAGACCGACGATGCCGCCGCGCTGCGCGGCGGGTGCCTGCAGCTGCACGATGGTCTGGGCCATGGCGCTGAAGCTCAGCTCGAAAAATCCGGCGGCCAGCAGCAGCGACAGGGTCAGCAGATAGTTGTGCGAGAGGGCAAAGCCGGCGATCGCCAGGCACCAGCAGGCCGCGAGCAGCAGCGCGCTGCCGGGTGTGGCGGCCAGGAGGCTGCGGCTCTCGAGCACCAGCACGGCGACGAGCGCGCCGGCCGCGTCGGCGGCCAGCAGAGCGGCGTAGGCCGCGCCGGCATTGCCGAAGCCCAGATCGTCGGCGAAACCGGGCATCTGCGCCTGGTAGGCGTTGCCGATGCATGCCGAGGCGCAGCCGGCGAGCACGGTCATGGCGATGATCTGGCGATTGCTTCCCATGCTGCGCCAGCTCTGTGCCACGCCGCTGGGACCCGCGGCGAGCAGCCGCTGGCGGCGCCGCGCGCCGCCCTCCGGGTTCTCGCTGTAACGCGGCCGGTGCAGCCAGACCAGCATCGGCAGGTAGATGAGCGCGTTGGCGATGATGCCGCGGGCCGGGCCGAGGACGATCATCAGCAGATTCCCGATCGCAGGGCCTGCCAGCATGCCCAGATAGCGCGCACTGGTGCCGAGGCGCACGGCGCTCTGCAGGTGCTCGGGACCCACGATGTCGTGAATCAGCAATTGCGCCGGCGCGGTCCACAGCACGCCGGCGATGCCGTGCACCGAGAGCAGGATCCAGGCTTCCCAGGTGTACAGCTGGCCGTGCAGGAACAGCAGGCCCCAGGCGACGGAAACCGCCATGAACAGCAGCATGCCGCACTGGATCATGCGCCGCGGATTGCTGCGACCGGCCAGCGCGCCGGCGTAGCCGGACAGCAGCAGGAACGGCAGCCAATGCGAGATCACGGCGAAGGCGCCGAGCGCCGGTGAGTGGAACTTCTGGTGCAGCACCCAGTAGCTGATCACGTGCTCGGTGTTGTCCGCCATCATCGCCACGGCATTGCCGAGCACGAAACCGCGGTAGCCGCGGTGCCGCAGCGCGGCGAAGGCGGGCTGGCGAGCAGCCGGGCGGTTCACGGGGCGAGCCGGGTCGCCAGGAAGTCCGCGATCCGCGCAACCGTGTCCGGGTCGCGGAGCGGCGCGCTGTGGCCCAGGTGCCCGACCAGCAGGAGCTGTCCGTCGCGCAGCTGGCTGCTGATCTGGCTGGCATGGCCGACCGGCACCAGTTCATCGATCCCGCCGTGCACCACGAGTATCGGCAGCCGCAGCGCTGCGACCAGCCGGTCCGAGGAAAACGCCTCCGGCTCTGCGCCATAGCGTCGGCGGAACAGGGTGCGAAAGCGGGCGATGACCCCGGGGTTCAGCGCCATGGCCTGGGCAAAGGACTCGAACACGTAGCCGACGTTGTTCATCATGCCCACCAGCACCACCGCGCGCAGCTGGGCCGGGGTCTGCTCCGACAGCCATGCGGCCGTCGTGAGGGCACCGAAGGAATGCGCCAGCACGCCGTGGAACGGGCCGCAGGCCGCGGTGACCGCGTCGATCGCCTGGCGAAAGGCCGGCAAGTCGGCCTGGGTGCCGCTAGAGCGGCCGTGCGCGGGGGCGTCGAAGGCCACCACACGCAAGCCACGGGCGCACAGCGCGCGGATGACCTCGGCCATGCGCGCCGCGTGTGAAATCCAGCCGTGCACCACCAGGACCGCGGCAGAGGCCGCCGGCCCCGGCCATTCGTAGACCTGTAACCGGCCCAGCGGCGTGGCGAGCCGGCGCGATTGGGCGGTGGCGAGGAACCTGGCCTCTGCGGCCGCGATCGGTCGCGCGATCGGCGTAAGGAACAGCCGCATCGCGAGCCGCGCCGCCAGCGCCGGGCTCAGGGCACTCACGACGCGAAACAGCCAGCGCAGGCGGCCGCGCAGCGAGGGCGACAGGCCCGGAATCGTGCGTTCAGCGTTCGCGCGCGATCGCCCGGTAGCCGATGTCATGGCGGAATTGCGCTCCCGGAAAATCGACGCGGCTCACCAGATCATAGGCGGCGCGCTGGGCCTGCGCGACCCCCAGCCCTAAGCCCACGGCGCAGAGCACGCGACCGCCGCTGGTTACTGTGGCGTCGCCGCGTTTCTCGGTGCCCGCATGAAAGATCTTTCCGGGCAGCGCGGCCGCGCGCTCGAGCCCGCTGATTCTCGCACCCGGAGTGCTGGCCCCTGGATAACCCGCGGCCGCCATCACGACGCCGAGCGCCGCGCGCTCATCCCAGTCGACCTGCTGGCCTGCCAGACGGCCCTCCAGCGCCGCCATGCACAGAGCCGGCAGATCGGAGCGGAGCCGTGCCAGCACCGACTGCGCTTCCGGATCGCCGAAGCGGCAGTTGTACTCGATCACACGCGGCGCACCGCTCCCATCGATCATCAGTCCGGCATACAGGAAGCCCGTATACGGGGTGCCGTCGCGCGCCAGTCCCCGCAGCGTGGGCTCGATGACTTCCCGCATCACGCGCTCGTGCACGGCCTCCGTCACGACCGCAGCCGGGGAATAGGCGCCCATGCCGCCGGTGTTCGCCCCCGTGTCGCCATCGCCGATGCGCTTGTGATCCTGCGAGCTCGCCAAGGGCAGGGCATGCGCGCCGTCGGCCATGACGATGAAGCTGGCCTCCTCGCCCGCCAGGTATTCCTCGACTACGACGGTGTCGCCCGCGCTGCCGAATTTCCCGGCAAACATCTCCTGCACGGTGGCGAGCGCCTCGGGGGCGTCCGCGGCGATCACGACGCCCTTGCCGGCGGCGAGGCCGCTGGCCTTGATCACGATCGGCGGGCGTTGTGCCCGCAGCCAGGCGGCGTCGAAATCTCCCCGTGTGAAGCTGCGGTACGCCGCCGTCGGAATGCCGTGGCGGCGCAGGAATTCCTTGGTGTAGGCCTTCGATCCTTCGAGCCGGGCCGCGGCGCGAGCGGGGCCGAAGCAGTGGAGCCCGGCGGCGCGGAATTCGTCGACCACGCCCATGACCAGCGGCGTTTCCGGTCCGATGATGGTCAGGTCAATCTGCTCGGCGCGCGCCAGCGCGATCAGTCCCGGGATGTCACCCGCGCCCACCGCCGCATTGCGCACCCGCGGCTCGGCGGCGGTGCCCGCATTGCCCGGCGCCACCAGGACCTCGCTGACCGACGCCGAGGCCGCGCACACCCAGGCGAGCGCGTGCTCACGGCCGCCATTGCCGACGATCAGGATTTTCATCAGCGATCAGTGCCGGAAGTGGCGCATGTCCGTGAACACCATCGCCATGCCGTAGGCGTCGGCCGCCGCGATCACTTCGGCGTCGCGCTTGGAGCCACCGGGCTGGATCACGGCGCTGATGCCGTAAGCGGCGGCCGTGTCAATGCCGTCGCGGAACGGGAAGTAGGCGTCCGAAGCCATGGCCGAGCCGCGCACCTCGAGTTTTTCGTCGTGCGCCTTGAGTGCTGCGATGCGGCTCGAGTACACGCGGCTCATCTGGCCGGCGCCGACGCCTATGGTTGATTCGTCGCGCGCATAGACGATGGCATTGGACTTGACGAACTTGGCGACGCGCCAGGCGAACAGCAGGTCGGCCAGCTCGCGCGCATCCGGCGGCCGCGCACTGACGAGGCGCAGCTGGCCAGGACTGATCGTACCGGCGTCGCGATCCTGCACCAGCGCGCCCCCGGTGACGGTGCGGATTTCATAGCCATCGCCCGTGCCGGGGCCCAGATCGCCGGTCGCGAGCACCCGCACGTTCGGTTTCGCGGCGAGCAGCTCGAGTGCCGCCCGTTCGATGGCCGGGGCTGCGATGACTTCGGCGAACTGGCGGTTGATGATCGCCTCGGTCGTGCGCGCATCGAGCGGGCGGTTGAAGGCGATGATGCCCCCGTAGGCCGAAGACGGGTCGGTCCGGTAGGCGAGATCGTAGGCCTCGTGCAGGTTGCGGTGCAGTGCCGCACCGCAGGGATTGGCGTGCTTGACGATGACGCAGGCCGGCTCGGCGAATTGCCGCACGCATTCGATGGCGGCGTCAGCGTCGGCGATATTGTTGAAGGACAGCTCCCGGCCCTGCAGGACCTGGGCGGTGCCGACCGAGCCGCCCCGCGTTCCGGGCAGGCGATAGAAGGCGGCGCGCTGGTGCGGATTCTCCCCGTAACGCAGCTCCCGCAGCTTGTCGAGCACCAGCGGCAGATGATCCGGAAAGCGCTCGATCGGCAATTGCTGCGCACGCAGCAGATAGTGGGCCACGATGGCATCGTAGCCGGCCGTGTGGGCAAAGGCCTTGGCGGCGAGCCGGCCGCGGGTATCGATCGAGGTGGAGCCGGTAGCCTGCAGCTCGGCCAGCACCGCCGGGTAGTCCGCCGGATCGACCACCACCGTGACGTCGGCGTGGTTCTTGGCGGCGGCGCGCAGCATGGCTGGGCCGCCGACGTCGATGTTTTCGACCGCCTCGTCGAAACTGCAGTCGGGACGCGCGATGGTGGCCGCAAAGGGGTAGAGATTGACGACCAGCAGGTCGATCGGTTCGATCCCGTGCTCGGCCATGACCGCCTCGTCGATGCCGCGGCGCCCCAGCAGGCCGCCGTGGATGCGCGGATGGAGGGTCTTGACGCGTCCGGCCATGATTTCCGGAAAACCGGTGTACGCAGAGACCTCACGCACCGCGATCCCGGCGTTGCGCAGCGCCTGGGCCGTGCCGCCGGTGGACAGCAGCTCCACCCCCCGCGCCGCCAGGCCCCGCGCGAAGTCGCCGAGGCCCTGCTTGTCCGAGACCGACAGCAGTGCGCGCGTGATAGCCATGGACGGGTGGGGGCTGCAGGCCCTACTCGGCGAGTCCCATCGAGCGCAGTTTCTTGCGCAGCGTGGTGCGGGTGATGCCGAGGATCACGGCGGCCTGGCTCTGATTGCCCTCGGCGTAGTCGAGCACGGCCTGCAGGAGCGGTTCCTCCACCTCACGCAGCACGAGGTTGTACAGACGCGCCGGGCGGTGGCCGTTGAGGTTCGAGAAGTAATCGTGCAGCACGCGCTCGGTGTGGCTGCGTAAAGGGAGGTCCTTGCCCGCGATTCGGTTCATCGGTGTAATTATTGTAAAAACCCTGCAGTCGCCCCACTTGCAAAGGCACGCTGGGCCAGCGCGAATTGCGACGCGGAATCCTCCGCCGCCAGGAGCGCCGCACGCATCGCACGGCTCTCGGCTCGCATTTCGCTGTATCGGACCAGGTGTTTCCGCGCCATCCGGACCCCGGTGTACTCGCCGTAGAACGCGTACAGGGATTCGAGATGCTGAAGAATGAACCCAGTAACTGACGCGCGCAAGAGTGGCGATGCAATTTGCGCGGAATTCAGGAATGCATTGACATCGCGGAAGATCCATGGTGCGCCCAGTGCCGCGCGGCCGATCATCACCGCATCCGCGCCCGTGGCCGCGAGCACGGCCTGCGCCTGCGCGGGACTCGCGATGTCGCCATTGGCGATCACCGGGATGCGCACCGCGGCCTTCACTTCGCGTATCGTCTGGTACTCGGCCTCGCCGAGAAAGCGCTCGGCGCGCGTGCGGCCGTGCACCGCGATGGCCGCCAACCCTGAGCGCTCGGCCAGCTGCGCGATGCGCGTGGCATTGCGCCGCGCGGGGTCGGGGCCGGTGCGGATTTTCACCGTGACGGGCACCGCCACGGCCTGCACCAGCGCGTCGAAGATGCGCGCGACCAGTTCTTCGTCGCCCAGCAGCGCAGAACCGCAGAGGCGATTGCAGACTTTCTTTGCCGGACAGCCGAGATTGAAGTCGATGATGTCCGCGCCCTCGGCCACCTGCGCCCGCGCGGCTTCAGCCAGTTGCGCCGGATCGGCGCCGACGAGCTGTACGGCCAGCGCCGTGCCCGCGCTGCGCCCGGCCTGCGCCAGGGACGCGGACCGGCGCGCCGACTTGGGGCTTTGCCACAGCGATTGATCGGCGCTCAGCATCTCCCCGCAGGTCAGTGCCGCCCCGAAGTGGCTGCACAGCTCCCGAAAGGGCGGATCGGTGACGCCCGCCATGGGCGCCAGCAGAACGCGCCCCGCGAGCGCGTGCGGACCGATGGCCAGTGTCATTTGCTGTCGCTGAGCGCCGTCGTATCGCCGGCGCAACGCAGGCCGCCGTTGGTGGCCGGCACGCACACATCGAGCTCAAAGCTCGAGACCTGCTGCGTGGGATCCACGGCACTGACTTCGGTGTCGATGCGCTGCTCACGCGCCAGGAAGTGCAGGCCGCGCAGGGCCGCCGGCAGGTACTCCTCCGCCTTGAGTTCGCCGCTGCTGACGACGTTGCCGTAGCGATCAAGCAGGCTGAGCCGCAGCAGCGGCAGGGCCTGCGGGCGATCGCCACGATTGGAGAGACTCAGGCGCACCTTCAGGGAGCGGGGGTCGGCCACATCGCTGCTGGCGCCGAGCTGGCGCACTTCGTAGGCGTCGAGGTCCCAGTTCGGTTGCAGAGGCTCTCCCACGGCCGTGTACAGCCGTTCGAGCGGCCCGAACCACGCGCCATAGGTGACCAGATCGTTGCGCCAGTGATGGATCGCCTGCGCGCCCAGCGCCAGGACCAGCAGGACGGCCGCGCTGATGCCCAGCCACCCCGCCCGGGCACGCGGCGCTCGCAGTTCCTCCGCCACGTCCTCCGCGTCTTCGTCCGGCTCGCCTTCCTCCTCTTCTTCTTCTACTTCTACTTCCGCAGTTTCTTCTTCGGCTGCCAATTCTGAAGGCTCATCCTTTGCTTCCTTTTCCTTATCCGCCGGCGGGGGTGGCGCGAAGCGGGCCAGGTCGCCGGAGTCGCGGGCCGCCTCGATCCGCCGCGACACGTCGGCGAGTTCGATATCCACGTCCTCTTCGGCCACCTGCTCTTCGGCGTGCAGAAAAGAGTCGCCCTCGAGCACGATGGTTTCGAAGGTGCCCGTGCCGCGGAATTCCTCCACCTCCAGGTCCAGCCGCTCGCGCGGTGTCGCCGGCGGAGAGCGCGATGGCGTGGACAGCGCTGCGGGTGCCGGCCTGGCGAGCGGCGCGAATGGGCGCGCGCGCAGCTGTGGCGGAGACGCTTGCATCAAGGCCGGATGCAGCGCGGGATCTTCCTCCCTGCGGGTTTCCTGGCGCCGCTCCTGGCGCACGGTCGGCCCGTGAACGGTAGTGCTGGTCCCCGAGTCATCGGACAGGCCAAGCAGGGCGTTGAACACATTGGCGCAGCGCCCGCAGCGCACGTACCCCTGGCCGGCCCGTAGGTCGGCCGCAGCGACGGCCAGCGTCAGAGCGCACTTAGGACAAACGGTGAACATTGTCTCTTCTGCTGCCAGCCAGGGCGACCCAACCCTCTCGCGCCCCGCATCGTGCAATATCAAACCACGGCGCGTAAACAATCGCCACGGCGTCTGCCTGCTCCGCCAGGATCCCGGAGAGCAGCAACCGGCCGCCTACGCCCACCCGCAACGCGAACTCCGTGACCAGCATACACAGGCTGCTGGCCAGAATGTTGGCGATCAACAGGTCGGCCCGCTGTGGCAAGCGCGCGGCGTCATGGTGGATGCGCAGGCGCTCGCCCACTGCGTTGGCCGAGGCGTTCTCGGCCGTCGCCAGCAGGGCCTGCGGATCGATATCGAAGGCGTCGACTTGTGCCGCGCCGAGCAGTGCGGCTCCGATGCCGAGTATCCCGGATCCGGACCCGTAGTCGATGACGCGCCAGCCGGTGGACAGGTGCGCGTCGAGCCAATCCAGGCACAGCGCGGTGCTCGGGTGCGAGCCGGTGCCGAAGGCCAGGCCGGGATCCAGTCTGATTACGACGGCATCGCTCGCCTGCACCTGCTCGTGATGCGGGCAGACCCACAGGCGCCGGCCGAAGCGCTGGGCGTGAAAGTCGCGCAGCCATTCGCGTTCCCAGGCGCGATCGGCGAGCAGCTCCGTTTCGATCCGGCCGTCTTCCAGAAGTAGGTTACACGCCAGGGTCTCGCGCAGGGCCCTGGCGTCGGCCTCGGCGGGATACAGGGCCTGCAGGCAGGTCTGCGGCCACAGCCGCATTTCACCCGGCGCGGGCTCCAGCACCGCTTCGTCGCCGGAGTCGCTGTAGCTGATCGCCAGCGCGCCCAGATCGAGGCAGGCGCGCTCCGCGCGCTGCGGATCGAGGCCGCGCAACTCGAAGCTCAGGGCGAGGAAGGGCACGACCGCGGCCTATCTGAGGCCGAGGCGCCGTTCCAGGTAGTGGATATCGAGGGCGCCGGCGTGAAAGGCCGAATGCGCCAGGATCTCCTGATGCAGCGCCGTATTGGTCCTGATGCCCTCAACCACGAGCTCGGCGAGCGCGTTGCGCATGCGGGCGATCGCCGTGTCGCGTGTGTCGCCGTGGGTGATGAGCTTGCCGATCATCGAATCGTAGTAGGGCGGGACGTTGTAGCCGGAATACACGTGGCTGTCCACGCGTACCCCCGGGCCGCCGGGCGGGTGCCAGAGCTTGACCGGTCCGGGCGAGGGCATGAAGGTGCGCGGATCCTCGGCATTGATGCGGCACTCGAGCGCGTGGCCGCGGATCTCGACGTCGTCCTGCTTGAACGGCAGTTTTTCGCCCGCGGCGATCTGCAGCTGCGTCTTCACGATATCGATGCCGGTGACCATCTCGGTGACCGGGTGCTCGACCTGGATGCGGGTGTTCATCTCGATGAAATAGAACTCGCCGTCCTGGTAGAGGAATTCGAGCGTGCCTGCGCCGCGGTATTTCACCGCCTTGCAGGCATCGACGCAGCGCTCGCCCATCTTGGCGCGCTGCTTGGCGCTGATGCCCGGCGCTGGCGCTTCCTCCATGACCTTCTGGTGGCGCCGCTGCATCGAGCAGTCGCGCTCGCCCAGGCTCACCACGCTGCCGAAGTTGTCGCCGATCACCTGGAATTCGATATGACGCGGCCGCTCGAGGAATTTCTCCATGTAGACCTGGTCATTGCCGAAGGCGGCTGCGGCTTCCGAACGGGTGACCGCGATCGAGCTGAGCAGGGCGCCTTCCGCATGCACCACCCGCATCCCGCGACCGCCCCCGCCGCCCGAGGCCTTGATGATCACCGGATAGCCGATCTCCCGCGCCGTGCGCAGGTTTTCGCCGGAATTCTCGCCCAGTGCGCCGCCCGAGCCCGGCACACAGGGGACTCCGGCCTTGGTCATCAGGGCGATCGCCGAGACCTTGTCGCCCATCAGGCGGATGGT
>DASWFL010000274.1:0-2971 GCA_036394255.1 Steroidobacteraceae bacterium | reverse complement strand
CGAGTTTCGCGGCTACGCCGGCCTGATCGCCAGCGGTGTCATCCGCAGGGGCGCCGCCATACGCGTCCTGCCCTCGGGTACCGCCTCGACGATCAGCCGCATCGCCACACCGGAGGGCGAAGCTGAGGAGGCCGTGGCCGGCCAGTCCGTGACGCTGAGTTTCAAGGAGGAAATCGACTGCTCGCGCGGCGATGTGATCGCCCCGGCCGACCAGGCGCCCGAGACGGCCGACCAGTTCGAGGCCACGATCGTGTGGATGGCCGACGAGCCCATGCTGCCCGGGCGCCCCTATTGGCTGAAGATCGGCACGCAGACGGTCACGACGCAGGTCCAGGCGCCGAAGTACGAGATCAACGTCAACACCCTGGAACACCTGGCGGCCCGGACGCTGGAACTCAATGCCATCGGCGTAGCGAATCTGTCCACCGACCGGCCGGTGGTGTTCGAACCCTATGTGCAGAGCCGCGACCTGGGCGGCTTTATCCTCATCGACAAGCTCAGCAATGCCACCGTGGCCGCAGGCATGCTGCATTTCGCTCTGCGCCGCTCCGGCAACATCCACTGGCAGCGGCTCGACGTCACCCGCGAAGTGCGTGCGGACCTGAAGAAGCAGCAGGCCGCCGTGCTCTGGTTCACCGGCATCTCGGGCGCGGGCAAGTCCACGATTGCCAACCTGGTCGAGAAGAAACTGGTGCGCATGCATCGCCATACCTTCCTGCTCGATGGCGACAACGTCCGGCACGGACTTAACCGGGATCTGGGCTTTTCCGACGCCGACCGGGTCGAGAACGTGCGCCGCGTCGCCGAAGTGGCCCGACTGATGACGGACGCCGGACTGATCGTCATTACCGCGTTCATCTCACCCTTCCGCGCCGAGCGCGAGATGGTGCGGCAGATGATCGCGCCGGGGGAGTTCTACGAAATTCATGTCGACACGCCCCTGGCGACGGCCGAAGCGCGCGATGTGAAGGGCCTGTACCGCAAGGCACGCGCCGGGCAGCTGAAGCATTTCACCGGTATCGACAGCCCTTATGAGGCTCCCAGCACCCCCGAGATCCACATCGATACGGCAAGGCTCACGCCCGAAGAAGCCGCCGAGCTGATCGTGAAGCGGCTCATTCCATGAATGACGCCGAACTGGCGCGGCTGATTGCGGCCGCGGCCGGGCAATTGCTGGCAGATCTGCGGCATACGGAGTTATTCAGGGGTGAGGTTCTCGGCAGGCTCGGCGACCAGCTTGCCAATGAGTTCATCATGGCCGCCCTCCGCCACCACCGCCCGCACGATGCCATTCTTTCCGAGGAAGAGGCCGATGACCCCGCGCGGTTGGAGGCCAACCGCGTCTGGATCGTCGATCCGCTGGACGGCACCCGCGAGTACGGGGAGGGACGCGCCGACTGGGCCGTGCATGTGGGCCTGGCGGTGGCGGGCACCGCCACGGTCGGTGCCGTCGCCTTGCCCGGATTGCCACTGACCTTGAGCAGTGCCGACGGCCTGGTTCCGCCGCGGCGATCGGGCGGGCGTCTGCGCATGCTCGTCAGCCGCACGCGCCCCGCACGCGAAGCGCTCGCGGTGGCGGCCGCCCTCGATGCCGAATTGGTGCCGATGGGCTCGGCCGGCGCCAAGGCCATGGCCGTCGTGCGCGGCGAGGCTGACATCTACCTGCATTCCGGCGGTCAATTCGAATGGGACAATTGTGCGCCGGTGGCCGTAGCGCACGCAGCGGGCCTGCACGTTTCCAGGCTCAACGGCGGCCCGTTGCGCTACAACCAGGCCGACACACGCGTGCCGGACCTGCTGGTGTGCAGCACCGAGCTCGCCGACCGCGTGATCGGGCTCGCCGCCCGGGCCTAGTCGCGGAAGTTCTCGAACTGCAGCGGCAGTTCGGTACAGCTCTTGCGCAGCAGCGCCATCGCGGCCTGCAGGTCATCGCGCTTCTTGCCGCTCACGCGCAGCTTGTCGCCGTTGATCTGCGCCTCGACCTTGAGCCGGGCCTCCTTGATGGCAGCCACCAGGCGCTTGGCAATGGCCTGTTCGATGCCCTGCCGCACGGTGAGCGTACGGCGCGCCTCGGCCAGGTTCTCCTGCACCTCGCCCAGCTCGATGCAGCGCGGATCGATGTGGCGCGCGGCGAGGCGCAGTCTCAGTATGTCCAGCAGCTGATTCAGCTGGTATTCGCTCTGCGCGAACTGCGTGATCACGAACTCCTGCAGCTCGAAGCGAGCCTTGGTGCCGCGCAGGTCATAGCGGTTGTCCAGTTCGCGCCGGGCCTGGTCGACCGCATTGACCAGCTCATGGGCGTCGACCTTGGAGACGGCGTCAAACGAGGGCATGCAGCCGATCAGCGCTTGCCACGCGTCGTGACCGCACGCCGCCGCGGGCGCCGGCCAGCGCGGGACGTGGATCGCGCCGCCCGCTTGCGCTGCAGGCCACCTGCGAGCCGGATCAGATAGCTGCGGAAGGCCCGCGACAGTTCCGGATGGGCCAGTGCGTGTTCCACGGTCGCCTGCAGGTAACCGAGCTTGCTGCCGCAGTCGAAGCGCTTGCCTTCGAAGCGATGCGCGTACACGGCCTCGCGGGCCAGGAGCCGGGCGATGCCATCCGTGAGCTGGATCTCCCCGCCCGCGCCGCGGCCCAGCTGGCGCAGCTGATCGAATATGCCCGGCGTCAGCACGTAGCGCCCGACCACCGCGAGGGTCGAGGGGGCCACCGCCGGTTTGGGTTTTTCCACGATGCTGCGGATGCGGCTCACGGGAGACTGCGCGCTCTCCACTTCCACGATGCCGTACCGGTCGGTATCACGGCGCGGCACCTCCTCCACACCGAGCACGCTGCCGCGATGGAATGAGTAGGTGCCCGCCATCTGCTTCAGGCAGGGCACCTCGGCATCGATGAGGTCATCGGCGAGGTGGACAAAGAAGGGCTCCTGGCCCACGGCGGCCTCGGCGCACAGGACCGCGTGACCGAGGCC
>DASWFL010000273.1:0-2222 GCA_036394255.1 Steroidobacteraceae bacterium | reverse complement strand
GTTAGCGGCGTTGGCTGAACGCGGTCAAATACTGATGAAGCCGTGGGATGGACGACATCCGGAGCGCGTGTCCAAGGTGTGCCGCGGACTGTGGCAGCCCGCTCCGCTGTGCGGAGCCGTGGACTGCGGCAGCCTGCTCTAAGCATTACCCACAAGTTTTGATCGCGGGAATGTTCGCGCGCACGGCGGCTGGTGAACACAATGGATTTGTGAATTGTTTCACTGGTACAAATCGTTTTTCCGCCATTCTATCCTCGGATGCCCACGCATCCCGCCTCCGTTCATGCTGATTCCCATTCCCCATCTCAGTGGGTTGAAAACGAATTCAAAACCCTCGATCTCGGAGACCCGCGCAGGGACCGGCGCTTGAAAAAGATTGCCGCCGATTTGCACGCGCAGCCGGGCGCCTCCCTCCCGCGGGCCTGCGGGGATTGGGCGGGGGCCAAGGCCGCCTATCGCCTTTTCGACAATGAGGCGCTGGACCCGGCGGCGGTGCTCGCGGCGCATCGCCAGGCGGCGCTGGAGCGGGCGCGCGGCCAGGCGGTCGTGCTCGCGGTGCAGGACACCACGTCGCTGAATTTGAGCACGCATCGGCACACGCGCGGGCTGGGGCCGATCAGCAACAACGCCGACAAGACCATCGGCCTGCTGCTGCACACCACGCTGCTGCTGGGCGAGGATGGGCAGGCGCTGGGCGTGCTCGACGCGCTGGTGCTGGCGCGCGATCCGGCGCAGTTCAAGGCGGGGGCCAAGGGCGCGCGCAACCGCCAGCCCGCGGAGCGAAAGGAGAGCCGCAAGTGGCTCCAGAGTGCGACGGCCAGCGCGCAGGCGGCGGCCGTGCTGGGCGGGGCCCTGATCATCAGCATCGGCGACCGCGAGGGCGACAGCTACGAGCTTTTCCTGGCGCACCGCCAGCGGCGCGCGCAGGGCGGCGGGCCGCACGAACTGCTCATCCGCTGCCAGCACGACCGGCAGCTCACGCACGATCACGACGGCCTTTTTTCCCACCTCCAAGGGCAGCCGGTGGCCGCGCGCTGGAGCGTGAAAGTGCCGCGGCGGCCCGGACAAAAGGCGCGCACCGCCACGCTGGCGATCCGCTTTGTGCAGGTGCGCTTCGGTCCGCCGGCGCACCAGGTCAAATACCACGGCCAGCGCGAGGCAATCACGCTCTGGGCCATCAGCGCGCAGGAGGAGAACCCGCCGCCGGGCGGCAAGGGGATCTGCTGGCGGCTCTTGAGCACGCAGCCCGTGGTGGACGCCGCCGGCGCGATCACCGCGGTGCGCCGCTACAGCCGGCGCTGGCAGATCGAGCTCTTCCACAAAATCCTCAAGAGCGGCTGCCGGATCGAGGAGCGGCAGTTCGGGAGCGCGGAGCGAATCGGGCGCTGCCTGGCGCTGGAGGTCATCGTCGCCGCGCGCATCCTGGCCATGACCAAAGCCGGACGCGAAGGCGGCGGCGCGACCCTCGCGAGCGACTGGCTGGCCGAGCACGAATGGAAGGCGCTCTGGTGCCACACTCACCGCCGCGCGACGCCGCCCGAGCAGCCGCCCGGCACGCGCGAGGCGGTGCGCTGGATCGCGCGGCTGGGCGGCTTCCTGGGGCGCAAGCACGACGGCGAGCCGGGCATGATCGTGCTCTGGCGCGGCCTGCAGCGCCTCCACGACATTGCCCTGGCCTGGCAAATCTTCACCGAAGCCTCCAAAGTTGTGGGTAATGCTTAGAGCCTGCTGCCGCTTTCGCCTCGCAGCCTGCTGCGGGCGGCGGGCAGGATGTCATGGGCGGGAGGAATGCCCACCTCCGGCCAGCAGGGCTGGCTCGGAAAAGCGGCAGCAGGCTGCCGCAGTCCTAGGGCTTCGCCAGACCGCGCGGCCATGCAGTCCGTCCCACCGTTCGCTCAGTACGCGGTCGCAGCCACGGGCGGCTCCGCCTCCGCAGCAGCCGCCCGTATGCGCTCAAAATCTGGACCCGAAATAAATCACACCCGCATTCGACTTTGCCTGTCGGAGATCTTGGAATCCTGCAAACATGCCGGCCTCAATAGTTGGAACTTTATGAAAAACTCCCCGGTTCTCGTCGTGTGTTTCGTGCTCGTGTCGGCGCTGAGCGCCCGATCGGCGGACAAGCTGAATGTCTTGCACATTATCTCCGATGATCTCTGCGCACGGCTGGGTTGTTACGGCGATCCGCTGGTGAAGTCGCCGAACATCGACCGGCTGGCGAA
>DASWFL010000272.1:0-2144 GCA_036394255.1 Steroidobacteraceae bacterium | reverse complement strand
GCTGGAGCAGGGCGCGATACCACTGGCGGCGCTGCTCCTTGTACTGCACCGCGATCTTGGCTGCGGCGTGCCTGGGATCGCCGAGCTCGGTGACCGCATTGACGTAAGGGCAGCCGCGGAAGCTGCCGTCGGCGAACATGCGCTCCAGGCGATCGAAGGCGCCGAGGATCTGCTCGCGCGCCGGCGCGTCGGAGGGCGCGATGTGCTTGAAGCGCGCCGTCAGGTAGGCCGCGATCAGGGCGTCCTTGGAGGGATAGTGGTTGTAGAGCGTGCGCTTGCTGACGCCCGCCTCGGCGACGACGGCGTCGACCCCGACGGCGCGAATCCCCTGCGCATAGAACAGCTTGTCGGCGGCGGCGAGGACGCGCTCTGCCGGGGAGGGGATGGTTTTGCGAAACTGCATCGTCTGTTACACAGATCGGTGTACTTAATTGTTGACATCAGTATACCGCGTGCAGGAATATAGGTACACCGACCTGTGTAGAAATATTCTCATGCAAACCCAAGGCAATCGCCGCGCCATGCTGATCCTCATCGTCCTGAGCGGGCTGATCATCTCGCTCTGCATGGGCCTGCGCCAGAGCCTGGGGCTGTTCATGCGGCCGATGACGCTCGACCTCGGCATCTCGGCGGCGACCTTCGGTTTCTCGATCGCGCTGCAGAACATCGTCTGGGGCCTGTCGCAGCCCTTTGTCGGCGCGCTCGCCGACCGCCACGGCGCGCGGCCGGTGCTGATCTGGACCGCGCTGGTGTACGCGGCGGGGCTGCTGCTGATGGCGTTCTCGAAGAGCGTGCCCGGCGGTCTCGAGGTGGCGGGCTTCCTGGTGGGCGTCGGCACCGCCGGCGCCGGCTTCGGCGTGCTGATGGGCACGATCTCGCGCGCCACGCCGCCCGAGAAGCGCAGCCAGACGATCGGAATCGTCGCCGCCGCGGGCTCGCTCGGCACGATGGTGCTGGCGCCGGTCGGCGGCTGGCTGATCGACGGCTTCGGCTGGCAGGCGGCGATGATCGCGTTCGCCGCGATCGCGGCGTCGATGGCCGTGCTTTCGCTGCCAATCAAGGAGCAACCCCTTCAGGGAAACGTTTCCCGGACGACCCAGAACCTTTCCGAAGCATTGCGCGAAGCGATCGGGCACCGCGGCTATCTCTTCATGACGCTCGCCTTCTTCGCCTGCGGCTTCCAGCTGGTGTTCATCACCACCCACCTGCCGGCGTACCTGCAGCTCTGCGGCGTGGCGCCGGGCGTGGCGGCGAGCGCGCTGGGGCTGATCGGCCTGTTCAACGCCATCGGCACCTTCATGTTCGGCCTGCTCGGCGCGCGCTACAGCCAGAAGCACCTGCTGGCGCTCATCTACCTGCTGCGCACGCTGTTCATCGTCGTCTTCCTGCTGGTGCCGATCAGCGCCGCGTCCACCCTGGTATTCGCCGCCGCGATGGGATTCCTGTGGCTGGGCGTCGCGCCGCTCGTCACCGGCATCATCGGCCGGGTGTTCGGCCTGACGCACTTCAACACGCTCTACGGCGTCGTGTTCCTGAGCCACCAGGTCGGTTCGTTCTTCGGCGCCTGGATGGGCGGCGTGGTGTTCGACCGCTTCGGCAACTACAACTTCGGCTGGGGCGCGCTGATCGTGATCGGGGTCACCGCCTTCACGCTGCAGTGGCTGATGGACGAGAGTCCGCCGCGCGAGCGCGAATCCGCCGGTCAGCCCGCGGCGCTGCCCGCGTAACCCGCGTTATCTGAACGAGTGCGAGGCGGACGTTCTGACGCCGTGCGGGCGGTGGAACGAAGCGGGGCGCTGGAACGAGGCGGAGGGCTGGAAGGAAGCGGGGAAGAAGCCCTGGCGCATGACCGTCGAGCGGACGGCCGGAAACGCGAAGAACGGATAGTAGGCGCTGCTTCGATAACCGTCGTTGTGGCAATCGGGCCGGTACGGCGGGCAATCCGTGTAGGCGGCACGCATTGCCATGATCTGCTGGCGCTGCAGCCACTCGGCCTCGGCGTGGTCGGCCCGGCGGTAGTTCTGCATCGCGCTCTTGAGCGACGGGTCGGTCTCGTAGGTGGAGATCCGGTCCTCGACCGTGCGCACGGATTTCGCCGTCTTCCCCGAGGGCGGCGGCGCGTTCGAGTAATTGGTGACGCCTTT
>DASWFL010000271.1:0-6531 GCA_036394255.1 Steroidobacteraceae bacterium | reverse complement strand
GCCCGGGCCGTGACTTAGGCTGCCCCCATGCGCCGTGTCTGGCTGTTGCTGATCTTCGCCGCCGCACTGACGCTGTGGCTGTGGCGCCTGCCCTCGGGCACCGTCGCGGAAAATGAGAATGGCGAGACCAACCACTCCGCCGCGCCCGGTTATGTGGCCAGCGGCGCGGAACTGATCGACACCAACGCCGAGGGCCAACCCGAGTTTCGCATGGTCGCCGAGCGCATCGAGCAACCGTGGCCGGCGGCCGACGTCGAGCTGACCTCACCCCAGTTCAGCTATGCCGGTGAGACCGAATGGACCCTGACAGCCGAGCGCGGCGTGCTGGCACAATCCAATGAACAGGTCTTCCTCACCGGAAATGTGCTGGCCACTGCGGCGCGGACCGGCCAGCCGCCGTGGCAGATCCGCACCTACAGCCTGGACGCGGATCTGCTGCACAAGCAGCTCGACACCAAGTCCGACGTGGCCATGGTGTGGGGCCGCAACCGTCTGTGGGCTGCCGGCATGCACGCCGATATCAAGACGGACCGTCTGCACTTAACATCACCGATCTATGGCGAGTTCGCCCACCGATGATCCACGCTCCCGCTGCAGGCATTCTCCGTTGAACGTTCGTGCAGCGTGCCGCGTGCTGATCGCCGCCGTCGCGCTCTGGCCGATGGCCAGGCTGGCGCCGGCCGAGACCGGCGCCAGCACGGACAACCACCAGTGCGATCCGGCCGATCCGGCCACCTGGCCGGCCTGCAAGGGCGGCGATCTGTGCCTGTGCGTCGGCGGCGGTGGCGAATACCGGCGCGACAAGGTGATGCTGAATCAGTTCGTCATTTACCAGGGCGGCAGCCCCATGCGCCTGCAGGCCGATCACGCCGAAGCCTCGGCACTGGACTTTGACAACAGCACCTGGACGCTCACCGGCGCGGTGCGGGTACGCCTGGCGCAGGGCCAGCTCGCCGCCGATACCGCGACCGTACATTTTGTCGACGGCCGGCTCAGCACCGCGACGGTCAGCGGCGCTCCGGCCACCTTCGAGCAGCTGGCGCCGGCGATCGAGCACACCGGCGCTTCAAAGGATCTTTCCCTCGGCAGTGCGCGCGGCCACGCCCAGTCCATCACCTACGATCTGGCCGGAGGCGAAGTGCGCTTCACCGGCGATGCCTGGCTCAGCAATGGCTGCACCGAATTGAGTTATGACACCATCGTCTACAACCTGCTGCAGAACAGCGTGGCGGCACCGGGCGGCGCCACCGGGAGCGGGCGGGTGCAGGGCATCATCCGGCCGAAGTGCAAGCCCGGCACGCGTGCGGCGGGCGCCACGCCGTGAGAACGCTGAGCGCGACGGGCCTGAGCAAGAGCTACAAGACCCGCCAGGTGGTGCGCGAGCTATCCCTGCAGATCAGTACCGGCGAAGTGGTCGGCCTGCTGGGCCCGAACGGCGCGGGCAAGACGACCGCGTTCTACATGATCGTCGGGCTGGTGCCCGCCGACAGCGGCACCATCCGCCTTGACGATCGCGACCTGACACCCCTGGGGATCGACCAGCGCGCGCGCCTTGGGCTCGGCTACCTGCCGCAGGAGGCCTCGGTGTTCCGCCGCCTCAGCACGGCCGACAACATCATGGCCATCCTGGAACTGGTGCCAAAGTTCGATGCCGCCGATCGCAAGCGGCGCCTGGAGGAGCTGCTCAGCCAATTGCACATCGGGGAGGTGCGCGACACGCTCGGCATGTCCCTGTCGGGCGGCGAGCGGCGGCGGGTGGAAATCGCCCGCGCCCTGGCGGCCGAACCGAGCTTCATCCTGCTGGACGAGCCCTTCGCGGGGGTCGATCCGCTGTCGGTGGCCGACATCCAGCACATCATCCGTGACCTGGCTGCATGCGGCATCGGCGTGCTGATCACCGACCATAATGTGCGCGAAACGCTCGGGGTCTGTGCACGCGCCTACATCGTCGATCGTGGCACTGTAATCGCATCCGGTTCTGCAGAACAAGTGCTTGCCAACCCGCAGGTTCGTGAGGTGTACTTGGGCGACAGTTTCCGGCTTTAGAACTACTGGCCCTTCAGGAACCCTTGAGGCCTCCCATCATTGCTTAAAGCCTCCCTGCAGCTTCGACTGGGCCAATCGCTGACGATGACACCGCAGCTGCAGCAGGCCATACGCCTGCTGCAGCTGCCCACCATCGAGCTGCAGGAGCACATCCGCGCCGCCCTCGAATCCAACGTCATGCTGGAGCAGGACGAGGAGACGGACACCGCCAGCTTCCGGCCCCTGGCCACCACCGAAATGGGCGGCGAACCGGCCGCGGCGGCGCCGGAACCGGACGTCGAGGTGATCGAGGGGGGCTGGAACGACCAGAGCGTCGGGCCCGCGGAGAACCCCTGGAGCCCAGGCGACGACGATCGCCAGCCCGATATCGCCGACGAGCGCGGCCAGACCCTGCGCGAGCACCTGCTGTGGCAGCTGGAATTGCCCAGTCTCAGCGCCCGCCAACAGGCCATCGGCCGCGCGATCATCGACGCGATCAACGACGACGGCTACCTCGGCGACTCGCTGGCGGAGATCGCCGCGACGCTCCGGCCGGAAATCGAGGCCACCGAGGAGGAGATCGCCGCGGTGCTGGCCATCGTGCAGGGTCTCGATCCCTCCGGCGTCGGCGCCCGCACGGTCAGCGAATGCCTGCTGCTGCAGCTGCGGCTGCTCGATCCGGCCACGCCGGGACTGGCCACCGCACGCACCCTGGCGCAGCGCCACCTGGACCTGGTCGCGCGGCGCGAGCTCACCTTGCTGCGCGCGGCGCTTCACGTCGGCGACGAGGAGCTCGAGCAGGCGCTGGTGCTGGTGCGCGCCTGTCATCCGCGGCCGGGCTCCGTGATCAGCAGTGCCGCTCCGGAATATGTGGTGCCCGACGTGTTCGTGCGGCGCACCACGCGCGGCTGGTCGGTGGAGATCAATTCCGCCACGCTGCCGCGCGTACGCGTGAACCAGAGCTACGCGCAGTTGCTGGGGCGCGGCGCCGAGCACGCCACCATGCGCACGCAGCTGCAGGAGGCGCGCTGGCTCCTCAAGAGCCTGGAGATCCGCAACGAGACCCTGGTGAAGGTGGCCCGCTCGATCGTCGCACGGCAGAGTGCTTTTCTCGAGCAGGGCGAGGAATTCATGCAGCCGATGATCCTGCGCGACATCGCCACCGCCATCGAGATGCACGAATCGACGGTGTCGCGCATCACCTCCGGCAAATACATGCACACGCCGCGCGGGGTGTTTGAACTGCGCTATTTTTTCTCCAGCCATGTCGAGGGCGCAGGCGGGGGCGCCGGCACCTCCTCGACCGCGATCCGCGCCAAGATCCGGAAGCTGATCCGCGAGGAGGCGCCGCACGATCCCCTCAGCGACAGCCGCATCGCCGAACTGCTGTCGGCCGAGGGCATTCCGGTCGCGCGCCGCACGGTCGCGAAGTACCGCGAGTCCATGGGCCTGGCACCCTCCAACGAGCGGCGCCGGCTGCACCCGCCATGAATACAGCGATGCCGACAAACCAGGGTTTAACGACTAAGGAGTAGCCCATGCATTTGAGCGTCACCGGCCATCATGTCGAGATTAGTGCCCCGCTGCGCAGCTACGTGGAAAAGAAACTCGAGCGCCTGGTGCGCCATTCCGATCACGTGATCGACGCGCACTGCGTGCTGACGGTGGAAAAGCTCCAGCAGCGGGCCGAGGCGACACTGCATCTGCGCGGTGAGACGATCCATGCACTGGCCGAAGACGCCGATATGTACGCGGCGATCGATGCGCTCGCGGACAAGCTCGACCGGCGTGTGCGCAAGCACAAGGAAAAAATCTCCGACCACCACGCCGCCGAAGCACAGAAAGGCGCGCGCGTCTGAAGGCCGCGGTGGCCGGCGGCGCGGATGCACCCCGATGCGACTGATCATACTCAGCGGCCTGTCGGGAGCCGGCAAGAGCGTGGCGCTGCACATGCTCGAGGACCTGGGCTATTACTGCATCGACAACATCCCGGCCGCCCTCCTCAAGGCCTTCATCTCGCACACGGTGCGGAGCGGTGAGAGGGTGTACGAGCGCACGGCCATCGGCCTGGACGCGCGCAACACGGACGCCGAGATCGCCCTGGTGCCTGCGCTGGTGGAAGAACTCAGGCGCAGCGGCATCGAGTGCGAGATCCTGTTCCTGGTGGCCAGCGAGGAGGAGCTGCTGCGCCGCTTCGCCGAGACCCGCCGCGCCCATCCCTTGAGCCGCCAGGGCGAGAACCTGCGCGAAGCCATCGCCAGCGAGCGCCGGCTGCTGGAACCGATCGTCAGCTATGCCGACCAGGTGATCGATACCTCGCGCCTCGGGGTGCACGATTTGCGCGACCTGATCTACCGCCGCGCCGACCCGCACGCGCCCGACCGGCTCTCGCTCCTGTTCGAATCCTTCGGCTTCAAGTACGGGATTCCCGGCGACGCCGATTTCGTCTTCGATGCGCGCTCGCTGCCCAATCCCTACTGGGACAAGACGCTCCGCCCCCTCACGGGCCGCGATGCGGCAGTGGTGCGTTTCCTGGAACAGCAGCCCGGCGTGGCCGCATTCATCGCCGACGTCGCGACTTTCCTGGACTCCCGCCTTCCCGCCTACCGCGACAGCGCGCGCCGCTACCTCACCGTCGCGGTCGGCTGCACCGGCGGCCAGCATCGCTCGGTCTACATCACCGAACGGCTCGCGGAACGCTTTGCGCGCACGCTGCCCGAAGTGAGCGTGCGCCACGCGGCGCTGGGGCGGACGGTCAGCTGAGTTCCGCGTTCAAGGGCTGATAGAGAAAGCTGAACGGAGGGCCGCATCATGGCGACTACGCGCTGGCTGATGATCCTTACGATCCTGAACCTGAGCCTGCTGGCCGCGTCGATGATCCGGCCGCTGGTAGCCGGGCAAGCCGGTGCGGCGGCGCCCATGTTGCGCGCGCAGGGCCTGGACATCGTCGATACACAAGGGCGGGTCCGTGCCTCGATCCACGTCCTGCCGGCCGGGCCGGCACGCTATGCCGATGGCACGATCCAGAAGGACGCGCAGCCCATGCCCGAGACCGTGCTCTTCCGGCTCATCCGGGCCGACGGGCGGCCGACCGTGAAGATCACGACGACGGAGCAAGGTTCAGCCATGACGCTCGGCGGCGGGGTCGACCCGACCTACATCGTGGTGGATTCGAACGGCGGCGAGCCCTCGATTACCTTGACCGACGCACACGGTGCCCGGAGTATCGTGCGGCCTTAGGGCGCGGCGCGCTCTCGCGGTCAGCTGCACCGGGCGGCCAGCACTGCAACGGACAGATTGCACCATCACGGAATAACTGACCGGGCGATCATCGCAGTGACTGCATTTGACCCGGTACGCCTGCTGACGGAGAGCGCAGCTCGACAGAATCGCCGCCCCGGCCCTCGCGGCCCGGCTTGCGGGGCCGCGCGGGCACTCAATTTCGCTGCCAGCGACTCAGTGGAGTTTTTTCCAGTAGTCAACAAATATCCCGGCATTCGTAGCCGTCAAGCCCTCCTTGTCGAAGCTCAGCACTGGCTCTCCCGCCGGCTGAAAGGTGATGTGCCCATCCTTCATCGTCACGGCGCTGCAGTCCTTCGCCGCCGCCGGCACCTCATTGCTGGTACCAGGGGTACCGAGGTTGTTTTGCAGCCAGAACGTGGGCTTCTCGCAGTATCTGTCTTTCGTCAGCGTGTATGCAGCGACTAGGGACAGGGACACCGCCTTGCCGTCCTTGTCCGTCCAGAAGACATTGAAATTGCGACGACCGTGGGAAGCGGTGTATAGGCCTCCAATCGCCGGCGGCCGCATTTCCTTGCCGTCCGGCAAAACACGCTTCACAAGTTCATAAGTACCGGAAATATCGGGAGTGTCGGCATGCGCACCCGCGACAGGTGCGTCGGCAGCCCACGTTGAGGTGGCAAGACCCAATAGCGTGGCGCCTGCCCAAGCGCAAATCTTACAAACTGGTGTGTCCATCAGAGTCTCCTTGAAGGGACGGTAGTCTATCGCTGCGCGGCCGAGGGCTACCAGCTGGGGTCGGCCGCTGAGGGTCCCCCGCATGAGTGCGCCGCAACCGTGCGTCAAACAGGCTGCAATGGCGATTGCCAGCCGTTGCCAGCGGCTGAGCGACTTGTGCTGGTAGCGGGCCTCAGCCCGAGCGCTTCGCGCTGAAGCCCCGCTTCAACAGTTCCGCGACCAGGGTGTCGCGATGCTCGCCCTGGATCTCGATCACGCCCGCGCGCACCGTGCCTCCCGAACCGCAGCGCTTCTTGAGCTCCGTGGCGAGCGCGCCGAGCTCGGCCTCGCCCAGGGCTAGCCCGCTGATGATCGACACCACCTTGCCGGCGCGGCCTTGCGTGGCCTTGCGTGGCGCGTCCCACCCGCACCGCACCACTGCCGGGCCTTGCCGCCTTGCCGCGGGCGTCCCGGCAGGCGCACTGCGCAATCGGGCGCCGGCAGCCCGGGCAGATACGGCCGACGCCGCTCCGATAGACGATGTTCAAC
>DASWFL010000270.1:0-3587 GCA_036394255.1 Steroidobacteraceae bacterium | reverse complement strand
GATACAGGCGCTGGCCCGCCTGCCAATAGGACGGGTCGGCCTCCAGACCGCCCGGCGCCTGTTGCGAGTAAAACGCCGCCACGTCCTCAATGTCCTGGTCGCTCAGGATGCTGGCCATCCCGGGCATCATCATCGCCCCGGGGTCGCCGGCCTTCCCGGTGCGGGTGCCATCGTGCAGCAGATGCAGCTGGTGCTCGATGTAGGCGGCGTTCTGGCCGGCGAGGCTGGGATATTCGGGGACGGTGCTGTTGCCATTTGGTCCGTGGCAGGCCAGGCACATGGTGGCTCTCGCCGCCCCGGCTTCCGCCGAGCCCATGGACCAGGACGCAGACGCGGCGATCAGGGCGAGCGCGCAGCAGCCGAGGCGGAATGTCGCGGTCATGAGGATATCCGTTCCGATGCAGGGCGGAATTGTACACTAGGCGCTTGCTCAGGCGTTCCGGCCGGCGGCGAGCGCCGCGAGTCCAAAGGCGATCGTACCGTGAGTCATTACCCACAGGCCGCACTGATTCTGAGCGCGGCGCACGCTCGCCAGTTCCCGCAGGACAGCGGTGCTGAAGTGGCCTTTGCGGGACGCTCGAACGCCGGCAAGTCGAGCGCCATCAATGCCATGACGGGCCGGCGGGCGCTGGCGCGCGTCAGCAAGGCGCCCGGCCGCACCCGGCTGCTGAATTTTTTTGAACTGCTCCCGGGCCGCCGCATCGTCGATCTGCCTGGCTACGGCTACGCGCGGGCGAGCGCGGCGGAACGGGCCAGCTGGGCACCGATGACCACGGCGCTCGCCGGGCGCAGTTCCCTCAAGGGCCTGTTCCTGATCGTCGACAGCCGCCGCGGCCTGCTCGAGGGGGACGCCGGCCTGATCGAGTGGTCGCAGCTGGCCGGCTGCCCAGTCCATGTGCTGCTGACAAAGTGTGACAAATTGACCCGTGCAGAACGGGCCCGGGTGCTGGTTGCGACGCGCCAGGCGTTGGCGGAAAGCGCCACGCTGCAGGCTTTCTCAGCCGTTGACGGGACCGGCCTGGATGAGGCGCGACGCCAGCTGGATCGCTGGCTCCAATAAAAGGCCCTGGTGGCCATCGATTTGGGGGGAGTGGCCACCAGGGCAGACGAACCCGCTTAGGGAGGGAAGCGGGGAGCGTTTCTGACGCTCACGGTTGGTTTGAGGGCGCCGTCCTGCATTAGTTCCCGGCGGCGGGGATAAAATTCAAGGCCAGGCCTCAACGCCCTAGTGCGCCTCGTCCCAATTGCGCCCGTGCCCCACCTCGACCCTGAGCGGCACGCGAAGTTCCGCGGCCGCGGCCATCAGCGCACGCACGCGATCCGTGGCGGCCGCGACAAAATCGGCGCGCACTTCCAGCACCAGCTCGTCGTGCACCTGCATCATGAGCCTTGCCGCGGTGTCGGGCTCCTGGCACCAGGCGTCGACCGCCAGCATCGCGCGCTTGATGATGTCGGCCGCCGTGCCCTGCATCGGCGCGTTGATGGCACTGCGTTCCGAATACTGCTGCAGCTGCCGGTTACGCGAGGCGATATCCGGCAGGTAGAGGCGCCGCCCGTAGACGGTCTCGACGTAGCCCTCGCGCCGCGCCCGCTCGCGCGTGCTGTCCATGTATTGGCGCACGCCCGGATAGCGGGCGAAATAGCGCTCGACATATTCGGCCGCGGCGCTGCGGGCGATGCCGAGCTGACGCGCGAGTCCGAAGGCGGACATGCCGTAGATCAGCCCGAAGTTGATCGCCTTGGCGGAGCGGCGCTGCTCGGCGGTGACCGCTTCGGGCGCGACGCCAAACACTTCCGCCGCCGTGGCCTGGTGGATGTCGAGGTCAGCCGCGAAGGCGCGCAGCAGCCCTGCATCGCCCGACAGGTGCGCCATGATGCGCAGCTCGATCTGCGAATAATCGGCGGCCAGCAGCAGGTGATCGGGCGGCGCGATGAAAGCCTGGCGGATGCGCCGGCCCTCCGGGCTGCGGATCGGTATGTTCTGCAGGTTCGGATCCGTCGAAGAGAGGCGCCCGGTGGCGGCCACGGCCTGGTGATACGAGGTGTGGACGCGTCCGGTGGTCGGATCGATCTGCTCGGGAAGCTTCTCCGTGTAGGTCGAGCGCAGCTTGGCCAGTGCGCGGTATTCGAGGATCAGTTTCGGCAGCGGGTAGTCGGCGGCGAGTTCCTCCAGCACATCCTCGGCGGTCGAGGGCTGTCCGGTCGGTGTCTTGCGCAATACCGGCAGCTGGAGCTTTTCGAACAGGATCTGCTGCAGCTGCTTGGGCGACTCGAGATTGAAATCCTGTCCGGCCGCACGCTGTGCCTCGAGCTCGAGTTCCTGCAAGCGCACGGCGAGCTCGCGGCTCTGCTGCTGCAGCATGGCGCGGTCGATGAGCACGCCACCGCGCTCCATGCGCTGGAGCACCGGCACCAGCGGCTGCTCGATCTCCTCGTACAGCTTCGCCAGTGCCGGGATGGCTGCGAGCCGCGGCCACAGTTCGCGGTGCAGGCGCAGCGTGATGTCGGCGTCTTCGGCGGAATATTCCGCCGCGCGCTCCACGCTCACCTGGGCGAAGCTGATCTGCTTGGCGCCTTTGCCCGCCACGTCCTCGAAATGAATGGTACGGACGCCGAGGTACCTGAGCGCCATCGAATCCATGTCGTGCCGGGTCGCGGTGCTGTCGAGCACATAGGATTCCAGCATCGTGTCGTAGCGCTGGCCGCGCAGGCCAATGCCGTGGTTCTGGAGCACGTGCATGTCGAATTTCATGTGTGCGCCGACCTTGGCGAGCGCGGCATCCTCGAGCAGCGGCCGGAGTGCCTCCAGGACGCGCTTGCGATCCAGCTGCTCGGGCGCCCCTGCGTAAGCGTGCGCCAGCGGAATATAGGCGCCGCGGCCGGGTTCGATGCAGAAGGAAACACCGACGATCTGCGCCTGCATGTAATCGAGCCCTGTGGTCTCGGTGTCGAAGGCGAACAGCTCGGCGCTCTCCAGCCGCTCGCGCCAGGCGAGAAACTGGGTCCAGTCGGTGATCATGGTGTAATGGCGCTCGAGCGTATCGGCCCCGGCTGCCGGCGCCGCCGGCGCCGCCGGCGGCGCGCTCGCCGCTGTGCCGGAACGGGCGCCCGCAGGCTCGGCGCCGGCGCCTGCCGAGGCGTCGCCGGCATCCAGCTGGCGCAGGAATGAGCGCATCTCGAGCCGCGTATACAGTTCGCGCAGTGCCGCGGTATCCGGCGGGCGGGGAGTCAGGGTGGCCTCGTCCACCGGCAGATCGACGTCGCAGCGTATCGTGGCGAGCCGCCGCGAGAGCGCCACCGTGTCGATTCCGGCGCGCAGATTTTCGCCCACCTTGCCGGCGATCTCCGCCGCATGTTCAAGCAGCGCATCGAGTGTGCCGTAGGCATTGAGCCATTTGGCCGCGGTCTTGGGTCCCACCTTGTCGATGCCGGGAATATTGTCCGAGCTGTCACCGGCCAGTGCCAGATAGTCGATGATCTGTTCCGGATAGACGTCGAACTTGGCCTTTACGCCGTCGCGATCCAGCAGCGTGTCGCTCATCGTGTTGATCAGCGTGACGCGTTCATTGACGAGTTGCGCCATATCC
>DASWFL010000269.1:0-10631 GCA_036394255.1 Steroidobacteraceae bacterium | reverse complement strand
CGTCGGTCACCGGCACTGAGCCTGACCTGCCGGTTCCCGCCTACACCTACATCGATCTGACGGCCGGTTACACCCTGCCCTCGAAGACCCGGTTCCAGCTGGGTGTGCGGAATCTCACGGACAAGCAGCCGCCGATTCTGTACCAGAACAACGTGACGAATGCGAACACCGACGTGTCAACCTACGACACGATCGGCCGTCAGTACTTCGTGAGCGTGAGCCAGAAATTCTGATCTGAACGGCATTGTCGACCACTGGGCCGCGCGGCGTCGCCGCGCGGCCTTTTTTTTGTATCATCCACCCATGTCGACGACATCCGTGAGCAGCGCGTTCAGCACGGACCAGGATCCGGCGGCGCTCGCCCTGCTGGGGAAGACGCTGCACGAGCAGGCGCGCTACAGCGAGGCCGAAGCGGTCTTCCGGCGCTTGACCGAACTGCAGCCCGGCGAGGCCCTGCACTGGATGAACATCGGCACGGCCCGACGCTGCGGTGGCGATGTGGACGCGGCCCTGAAGGCGTTCGCTCGAGCCGCCGAACTCGGTGCCGCATCCGGGGATTTTTACTTCAATGTCGCCCTGGCGCACCTGCAGCGGACCGATTTCGAGTCGGCGCGCGCGCTGCTGGCGAAGGCGCTCGAACTGGATCCCGCGGATCTCGAGGTGCGCTACCACTACGCCCAATGCTGCTTCGAGCGCCACCAGCTCGGCGAGGCCCTGACGGTGCTCGCCGACTGGGAGCGATATGCCAGGGACGGTGATCCCATCATCCCCAGCATCGGCCAGCTGCTGCTGCTGCTGGGGGAAACGGCCCGCGCCGAGCAGGCAGTACAGATGGCGGCAGCGGGCGCGGGCTCCGATCCGGCTTCACGCCTCAAGCTCGTGCAGCTGCTGGAACGCACCAACCGGATGGCGGAAGCGCGCGAGCAGCTCGACCGGCTGCTCGAAGATCCACGCAGCACGCAGCTTGGATCCGACCTGCTGCTGACGCAGGCGCATGTGGCCCAACGCGAAGGCCAGCACGAACTCGCGAGCCAGCTGTTCCGCAAGAACCTGGCGGTGTGCCGGGAGCTGCACGACCGGCATTTCGACCTGTATCCGCTGGCCAAATCGCTGGACGGGCAGGGTCTGTATGAGGAGGCGTTCGAAACCCTGCTCGAGGCGCACCGCTCCCAGGGCGCTTACCTCCGGCGTTCAGCCCCATTGGCGGCCCTGCGCGGCGCACCGATGATGGTGATCGCCGAGCGGGGCTGCGATCCTGCCGACGTGCTGAAGTGGGATGCGGGCGATGCGCCGGCCGCGGCGGACAGCCCGATCTTCATCGTCGCGTTCCCCCGCTCCGGCACCACCCTACTGGAGCTGGCGCTGGACGCGCACCCGCTACTGAAATCCATGGACGAGCAGCCGTTCCTGCAAAACGCGCTCGATGATCTGGGCGCGAGCGGCGCTCGCTATCCCACCCAGCTCGGGCGGCTCAGCCGCGCGGAACTCGACGGGGTGCGCGAGCGCTACTGGGAGCGCGTGCGCAGCAAGGTCGAGCTGGCACCCGGGCAGCGCCTGGTGGACAAGAATCCGCTCAACCTGCTGCGCCTGGCTGTAATCAAAAGACTGTTTCCGCACACCCAGGTCTTGCTGGCGATCCGCCACCCCTGCGACGTGCTGCTGAGCTGCTTCACGCAGCATTTTCGCGCACCGGAATTCGCCCTGTTATGCCAGAGCCTGCCGACGCTGGCGGCGGGCTACCGCAAGGCCTTCGAATTCTGGTATCAGCAGCAGTCGCTCCTGCGGGCCCAGGTGCTGGAGCTGCGTTACGAAACCCTCGTCGCGGACTTCGAGACCCAGATCCGTGCGGCGATTGCCTTCCTGGAGGTGCCGTGGAACGACGCCGTGCTGGCTCCCGGGCAGCGGGCCCAGGACAAGCGCTACATCAGCACGCCGAGCTACTCACAGGTCGTGCAGCCCATCACGGGCAACGCCGTCAATCGCTGGCACAACTACCGCCACCATTTTTCCGAAGTGCTGCCCGTGCTGCAGCCACTCCTGGAGCGATGGCGCTACGAGGCCTGAGGCTGCTGGAACAGCAGGTAGGTCGAGAGGATGTACTTGTCGCCGGAGGCGGGCGGAGTGCCCTCGTGCTGGTACATCCAGTACGGCGGAAACACCAGCAGGCGGCCGGCTCGTGCGGCAACGGCCGCACCGAGTTGCGGGAAGCGCGTCTCACCGCCGACGGCGACGTCATTCAGATACCACATCAGCACCAGATAGCGGTTGGCGACATGATTCACGGCGTCAAAGTGCAGCTGGAATTTTTCCAGGCCGCCGGGCCGATAGCGCTTCATCACCAGATCGGAGGTCAAGGCTGAGTTCGGCAGCGGAATGCTCAGTCCGACATCCGCGTTGTAGCGCTCGAGCGCGCGATCGATGAATCCGCGGAACAGGCCCTGGAACCCTTCGTCCGACAGACGCGAGACGTTCAGTTCGGTCCAGGCGGAATTCTCCAGCCCGGCGCGCACGCCGCGCCCGTTGACCTTCTGGAAGCGCTGCAGCGAGTCGAAGGAGCCGATCAGGCGTTGGCAAAGCTCGGCGTCCAGATCATTATCATAAGTGCGGATATAGTGCGGAAGATCGGTCATTGGCATAGGGTGGAAAACTTATGACTTCAGCTGCCGAAGCGCAACAGCTGCTGCGCGAGGGGCGGGTCCAGGAGGCCGAAAAGGCGTTCCAGGCCGTGCTGGAGGCTGATCCGGAGCATCTCGAAGCCCTGAATGTCACCGGACTCATCGCGCTGCGCGACGGTGCCACGGTGCGCGCGCTCAGTCTGCTGAACCGGGCTGCCGCGCGGCACGCCTCGGACCCGATGACCCACCACCACCTCGGCCTGGCGCACGAGGCCAGCGCGGATCTGCCCGCGGCCATCGCGAGCCAGCGCCAGGCCCTGCTGCTGGCGCCGGAATTTCACGTGGCGCGCCTGCATCTCGGACGGCTCCTGAAGCAGGCGCAACAGCCCCTGGCAGCGGCGATCCAGTATGCGCGCGCACTCCAGGACGCCCAGCAGCAGGGACATTGGCTCAACGCCGAGACCACGCCGGCCTCACTGCGCGCGAGCGTGGAGCATGCAGTCCAGCATGTGCGCGCCCATCGGCGGGAGGCGTTCAGTGAGTTGCTGGCGCCCCTGCGCGAGCGCTACGGACCCGAGGCGCTGCGCAGGGTCGAGGCCTGCCTGAGCGTGCATCTGAACGAAGCGAGACCCCAGTACGCCGATGCCCGGCAGCAGCCGAGCTTTCTGTATTTTCCGGAGCTGCCCGCCAGTGCCTATCTGGATCGGGCACTGTTCCCGTGGCTGGCGGATCTGGAAGCGCAGACCGCGCGGATTCGCGCCGAGCTGCTGGCGCTGTTGCCCTCGGATCGCGGGCGCGAACGGGTCTTCACCACGGACGCACTGGAGCAGCTCAACCTGCGCGGCCTCGACCAGCCCCCGAGCTGGAACGGCTACTATTTCTACCGGCACGGCGAGCGGCGCGAGGACAATTGCGCGGCCTGCCCGGTCACCGCGGCGGCGCTCGAGCAGCTGCCCCTGGCCAGGATCCGCGCGCATGGGCCGGAAGTGCTGTTTTCCGTTTTCACGCCGGGGACGCATCTGCTGCCGCACCGCGGGGTCACGAATACGAGGCTGGTGGGCCACCTGCCCCTGATGGTCCCGGAGGACTGTGCGCTGAAGGTCGGCGGTGAGTTGCATCAATGGCAGGAAGGCCAGGTCGTCATCTTCGACGACACCTACGAGCACGAAGCCTGGAACCGCAGCGACAAGACCCGCGTGGTCATGATTTTCGATATCTGGAATCCACACCTCAGCGAGGCCGAGCGCGCCGCCGTCACGGATCTGATTCCGGCCATGGGCGATTTCCGGGAAGCGGTCGAGTCCACCCCCTGATGCGCCTGCCGAGGCCATTCTTTCGCCTGCCGCTGCGTTTCGACGCGGAGCGCCTGCGCACGGAAGTCGCGCAGATACCGGCCGCAGCCTGGGCACGCCATCCCAACGCGGTCGAAGGCAACAGCTCGGTGCGCCTCATCAGTGCCGAAGGGGCCGAGAATGACGAGGTGGACGGCGTCATGCTGCCGACGGAACACCTGCGCGGCGCTCCGTACATTCGCCAGGTACTGGCCAGTTTCGGCGTGGTCTGGAGTCGTTCACGCCTCATGCGCCTCGCCCCAGGGGCCGAGGTACCGCAGCACGCCGACATCAACTACCACTGGTACACGCGGGTCCGCCTGCACGTACCGGTCCTGACCCGACCCGAGGTGCGCTTCAGCTGCGGCGATGAAGTCGTGCACATGGCAGCCGGTGAAGCGTGGCTGTTCGATAACTGGCGCCAGCATCGCGTCGAGAACCCGACGCCGCAGGAGCGCATCCACCTGGTGGCCGACACTTCCGGTTCCGCTGCCTTCTGGCAGTTCGTGCTCGGCAGCCAGCAGTCCCCGTCGACGGACCGTCTGCATGCCTTCGAGCCTGGGCTGGACATCACGCCCCTGACCGAGCACACGACGCTCGCACCGGTGATGCACCCGGCCGAAGTGGAGCTGCTGCTGCTGGACCTGCGCTCCGAACTCATGGCGGCAGATCCATCGCCGGCCATGCAATCCAGGCTGACGCTGTTCAATGCCATGCTCGAAGGATTCTGCAAGGACTGGCGCCAGCTGTACCTGCTGTACGGCAGCGCTCCGGCCGGCTGGCCGGAATTCGTGCGCTTGCGTGATTCCCTGCGGACGGCAGCGCGCGAACACGCCGCCGGCCTGGTCATGCGCACCAACCGCGTGGAGGCGCACCGGGTGCTGGAGGGCCGCCTGCTGCGCACGGCCCTGGTGCCGCCCAAGCCCGCGCGGCACAGGCTCCTCGAAAAGCCCACCTTCATCGTGTCGGCGCCGCGTGCCGGCAGCACCCTGCTGTTCGAGACGCTCGCGGCCAGCGCCCGCATGGCGACACTGGGCGGCGAAGCGCATTGGCTGATCGAGGACATACCCGACCTGCGACCCGGCGCACCCGGGGTCGATTCGAACCGGCTGGTGGCGGAGCAGTGTTCGCCGGCCATCGCCGGCCAGATCATCGCTCGGATCGTGGCGCGGGCCCAGCGACTCGATGGCGCGCCGGCCGGCGCGGATGCGCCGCTCCGCTTTCTGGAAAAGACACCGAAGAATTCCCTGCGCATCCCGTTCCTGAATCAGCTGTTTCCGGACGCACGGTTCATATTCCTGTGGCGCGATCCGCGACAGAACCTCAGCAGCATCATCGAGGCCTGGCGTTCGGGAAAATGGCAGACCTACAGCAGGCTGGAGGGCTTCGAGGGTCCGTGGTCGCTGCTGTTGCCGCCGGGATGGCAGGCCCTGCGGGGCAAGCCGCTGGAGGACATCGCCGCCTTCCAGTGGGACAGCAGCAATAGAGCGATCCTGGATGATCTGGCCGCGCTCGCGCCCGAACGCTGGACGGCCGTCAATTACGATAAGCTCCTTGCTGCGCCCTTGCCCAGCGTGCAGCGGCTGTGCGATTTCATCGGTATCGAGATGGACGCCCGACTGCTCGAGCGCGCCTCGGCACCGCTCCCCTGGTCCCGCTACACCCACACGGCGCCCGCTGCCGACAAGTGGCGGAAGAACGAAGCGGCGATCACCCGGGTGCTGCCCGCGCTCGCCGCCACCTGGGAGCGGCTGCGGGAACTGGGACCGGCATGACGGAAAAGTGGGTGCTGGCCGCTGATACGCTCGTGCGCTTCCGCGACGGCCGTATGCTGATCCACACGGCCTCCAGTCCCCTGCCCGCCTTCCAGAGCGAGGATGCGATGCTCATCGGCTGGTTGTGCCATTTCGCGCGGCCCGCCGACCCGGTGGCCCTGGCGGCGACGCTGCAGGCGGCGGACCGGCAGACGGTCACGCAGGTCATGGACTATCTGCGGCGCAGCGGCGTGCTGGTCCCGCAGGACTCACCGGCCGCGACACCGATGGCGGCCGGCGACGCCCATGCACGGAGCCGGCAGCATCTGCGGCTGCTCGCCCGCAGCGTCTACGATACGGCCAGCGACCTGCTGGGCCTCGGCCCGGCCGCCGAGGAGCTGCTCGAAGAGCGGGGCGGCCTGGGTGTCGAGCGCCGCCTGATGGCATTGCTGGCCGCAACTGACGGCCTGCGCGCTGACCTGCACGCGCTGCGCGAGGTCAGCGTCGCCACGCAGCTGCGCGCGCTGCATGTCGACGCCAGCTCCCGCGATCTTAAGCTCCACATCGGCTGCGGCAAGGGCCACCTGCCCGGCTGGATCAACATCGACGTGCACCCCGCGCCGCTGGCGCTGAACGTGCTGCGCGGTCTGCCCTTCGCGGACGGCTCCGCGAGCCACGTGTTCGTGTCGCACCTGCTCGAGCACCTGTTCTTCCCGCGCGACGTCCAGGCGTTCCTCGCCGAAGTGCTGCGCGTGCTGGCGCCGGGCGGCGTCACTCGCATCGTCGTGCCGGACGTGCAGAAGTGCATCGCCGCGTATACCACGAACGACCGCGAGTTCTACGCCAGCCGCCGTGAGACCTGGACCTGGTGGCCGGAGAACCCGACGCGGCTGGAGGATTTCCTCGGTTATGCCGGCGCTGGCCCGGAACCGGCGTATCTGTTCGAAGCGCACAAGTACGGCTACGATTTCGAAACCCTGGAGCGGACCCTGAGCGAGACCGGGTTCGAAAAGGTGACGCAATCCGCGTACATGGCCAGCGCGGACGAGTCGCTGCGCGTCGATGAGATCAGTGCCGTCGCCCGTGCGAAGTACGGGGGGCAGTATTACTCGCTGTTTGTCGAGGCGCGCAGGCGCGGCACGGCGGCGCCTCAGGCGCCGAATAGGTAACCGTGGCGCTCGATGACCTCGGCATCCCTGGCCGCCACCAGCTCGCGCAGGGCGTCGTTGTAATAGCGCGCATAGACATCGTGCTGCGAGGCGTTGCGGGGCGCCTCCGCGGTGATGAACGCCTGCATTTCTGCGCTGGTCGGCTGACCGGCGGCTTCCAGCAGTGCCGGTAATTCATCCCGCAAGGCTTCCATGCGGCCGATACGCACCGTATCCCCTACGCCGCCGTACAGGTAGCGGTAAAGGTAGGTGTAGAAGCCCAGGCGTGTATCGCGGATCGGGGCGAGCGCAAACGCGGGCAGATTGATGCCGCGGTTGCTGTAGGCGGAGGGGAGCGAGCGCAGCACGAGATCGAGCCGGATGCTGCCGGCGCCAAGATCGAGCATGTTGCGCAGGGTCGCCCCGAAATCCAGGCGCCCCTCGTCGCTCAGGATCCGATAGAGGAAATTGGGGTTCATCTGCTCGCGCTGGAACGAAAACCATGAAACGTAATAGCTCCACGGATTGCGCACAAAACCCAGGATCGGCAGCCCTTTGGATTCCGGCGGGATCATGCTGCGCGGCAGATGGTAGCCCACCTGCCGGGCGTCCGGCAGGTACTTGAGCAGGCACTCATTCACGAAGGTGCCGCCGGACTTGTGCAGATGCAGGAAGACGAATCGATCCGTCGTGATCATCTCATCCCGACCGGACGGGCCACGGCGACCGAAATGCGACGGCTCAGTTGCCCTGCCGCGGGGCCTGCTGCCGCACGATATTTCCCAGATCGCGCTGGGTCTCTTCGCGCAACGCAACCATTTCCTTTTCGGTCAGGCACACTGTGTCACGGCTGATTCTCGTGCCGGTCTTCGCGTCGCTGCGGCAGTAGAGCACTTCGCCGTTCTTGTTGATCATGGTGTAGCCCGCGTGCTGCAGGGCCAGGACTTTCTCGCCGGTGAGCGGGCCATCCTTGCTGTCTGGCGCACTGGCCGTCGCGGCCACGGGCTTAGCCTGCACTGCAGGTGTCGGCGCGGTCGGCGTACCGGCACAGCCTGTGCCCAGAATCGCGATCAGCAGCGAGCCCAACCCCAATGACTTAATCCGCATGAAACACCTCGTTTGAAACCTCCAACAGCATATACGTCCCGCCGCGGACGCGCCACTGCGCCGGCACCCGCCGCCCGGCTGACCGGCTGACCGGCTGAGCGGCCCGTTCAGTCCACCCTGCTCCGCTACGCCCGGGCCCCGGCGGCGGCCGTCGCACGCAGCCGCGTCTCAATTGCAGGATCCTCGCTTCCCAGCGTCCGTTCGCCCCGTTCCAGCAGCCCGAGCAAGGCCGGGGTCGGCAGGAAATCACAGATCAGGTGCGTGCGCGACAGCGTTGCGTGTGCGTTCCAAACGCCATGCGCGGCGCTGTTATTCAGCGCCCACACTTCTCCGGGGCGCATGCGATAGACGCGGCCTGAAGCAAACATCCACGCCAGTTCGTGAGTCTGCACCGGGACATGAACGCGCAGCGTCTTGGAAAAATACGGTGCACGATCGACGTGCAAGCCGACGACCTCGCCCGCCGGAACCCGCGCCAGCAGACAGCGCAGTGGTGGCGCCGGGATCAGCTGCTGGATTATGTAGCGCACGTAGGGCAGGTGCGCCAAGGCCGGACGATCTTCGATCGGCTGCTCGCCGGCAGCGGGAGCAAATCCACGCAGGAAAACCGCTTCGGCGGGGCGATGGACGCCGACCCGGCCACCTGGAGTGCCCCAGAAGGTATCGGGCAGGGCCTCGACGTCACGCTGCAGACCTGGCGCATCGACCTGAAGCGGCAGACGCAGGCACCCACCCACGAGCGCGGTCTTGTCAAGAACGGGCTGACCGGGAACATCGAGCATGCGCGGATCTTCGCTGAATTGAGTGAGAGATGCACGGCCCTGCTGGCTGACGCGGGGCACCGCGGCAGAGTGGCAGTATCTCGTTGACCGCCGACATCCGTCGGGACCGGCGATACCCAAATGAAATCACCACTTTCAGGCCGAGGGGAGTACTCATGCATCATTCGACATCTGATTTATTATTGGCTTTGTAACTACCAAGTCAGGCGGGCGGGATAGCTTTCGCTGCGTATCCATTGCGACAGTAGCCACTTTTCACCTGCCATCACCGGCATGCCCGCATGCAGACTGTCTCTGTGTCCCACTCCGTTTGCATCGAGATTATGTAACTGCAAAATGTCGCCACGGCGGCCCTTGATCTCCAGCTGCAGCTGCGTAAATTGAGTGTTGCCACCTCTGTAATCGTCATTCAGATAGATCAGCACGGTTTGCGCGCGTTGCCCGCCATCGGCCAGTGATTTATAAGTACCGGCTCCGCTTTCATTGAAATAGTCCACGTGAGGCCTGAACTCTTCGCCCGGCCGGTAACGCAGAATTTGCGGGAACTCACCGTTAAGCGCTGACACACCGGAGACGCGGCTGATGCAGCATTCGAGTGCTTCCAGCACATGATCGTGCTGAAGCGGACCGAGCGTGACGTGCGAACTGGTACGCATCGGATCGGCACGCGCCTCACCGGTATGCGCATCCACGATTTGCGAGCGCGTCACCAGCGGCGCGGCCAGATTTATCACCGCATCCAGCACCAGCGGATGAATCACCTCAGGCAGTCTTCGAATCAGCGGCGCTGTGTGCAATGTTTCGACGCCTGGAAGCCGTATGTCAGTGGCGAGAAGCGGCAGGGCCTGGTCCAGCAACAGCCAGTCGATATCCAGTGCGCGTGGCTCTGCATCGGTTGAAGCCAAATTCTGCTTTCGAAGATGTGTGTCCAGGCGCTGACCAAGATATTGAGTACGCGCGGCTTCACTGCGGCTGATCGTCACGGCAAGGGCCGGTTCTGGCGCGCCACCGATCCCCTCGGCATAAGAGCAGCCGAGGGCATACGCGGCGGCGGCATCGCCACGTCGCGTCGATGCGTCCAACAGCGGACGCAACAGATCCCAACGCTGATGACAGGCGCAGAGCAGTGCCAGTTGACGCAGCGCACCGGCTTCCCCCATGCGCGCCGCGGCTAAAAGATACCGCAGGCTCGTTTCACGATCGGTGCCGCCGAGCGCAGCAAAACCATGCAGTTCGCCGAGCAGAAGATTGGCCTGAATCTGCGTGGCTGCCAGGGGTTGCAGCAAATCGATGGCCTGTTGCCGATCGCGCGGACACCTGCGCCCTTCCATCAGGATGGTGGCAAGCGTAATTTGCGCCGGAATCAGTTCCTGCACCGCTGCCAGACGCAGCCAATGCAGGCTCTCATCGAATTGCCCGCGCTGGTAGAGTACCGAACTCAGTGCGTACTGGGCGTCGGCCTTACCTGATTTTGCCAGTGCGATCAGTTCCTGAGATGAAATACTCTGCGCCATCAACCCCTCCTGCACGCCCGGACTCTTTGAATTCCTGGGTATTCACTCCGCGGGTCTCAGGTTCGTCTGCGCTTGCGAGGGCGCAACGGGGCGAAGAACGCCGAGTTTTTCAACGGAATCGGTCAATGGCAGCCGCCGTCGTCCTTGCCGCAACCGCACTGCCCCACCGCGGCCTTGCCGGTGCCGGCCGCGAGGCCCGGCGAGCGTCGGCGCCAGCGCTTCGGCCCCAGCACCCGCGCGGCATACACCGTCGCGGCGATGACCAGCGCGGCCACGATGATGTTCTGCCACATGCCTCAGGCCCCTGCCGTGATCGCGCTGGCGATGTGGTAAGTGGCGAAGGAGGCCACCCAGGCCATCGCAAACAGATACCCGGCCAT
>DASWFL010000268.1:0-9549 GCA_036394255.1 Steroidobacteraceae bacterium | reverse complement strand
TCCCGCCGAGGCCCTTCATGATGATCTGTTTTCCCCCCTCGTAGTTCGTACCGGCCTGGACCGCCAGGCGTTCCGCAAGGGCAACCGCCGCTTCGGTTTCGACCCAGCCGGGAGCAACGCGGATGACGCGGATTCCTTTGGGCGTCACCTCCTTCGAGAGGGCCTTGCTGTAGGTCGAGAGTGCCGCCTTGGCCGCCGCATAGGCGATCGTCGATTCGGGCAATGGCAAAACGCGCTGGATCGACGTCACGTGGATGATGACGCCGGACCCCTGCGCGATCATCGACGGCAGCAAGGCGCGATCGAGACGAACCGCCGGCATCAGGTTCTGGTTCAGCTCCTTCAACCACTCCGTGTCGTCCAGCGCGGCGAATCCGCCGCTGGGGGCGCTCGAGCCGCCGAGCACATTGACCAGGATATCGATGCCGCCGAGCTGCTGCAGCACTGAGCGGGCTACGGCGCTCGCGCCTTCCGCGGTCGAAAGATCCGCGGCGACATAGCGCACGCCCTCGGCCGGTTGAGAAGGTGCGGAACGCGCGGTCGCGGCGACCTGCACTCCAGCATCGTGCAGCGCCTCCACCACGGCGGCGCCCACGCCCTTAGTGCCGCCGGTCACCAGTGCGCGACGATGGGCGAGTTGCAAATCAAAGCTCATGACGGGATCCGTGGTCTTCATGGCGATCTCTTCCGTACTAAGCATTCGGATCGACGACGGTGAGCTTCACCGCGACGTTGTTGCGGGTGGCATTGGAGTACGGGCAGACCTGGTGAGCCTTCTCTACCAGCGCCTCCGCATCGCTCCGAGCGACGCCTGGCATGGCGATCTCGAGGGCTACGTCCAAGCCATAGCCGGATCCTTCGGTTCGCGATCCGATGCCCACGGTAGCCTTGACGGTGGCGTCAGACGGAACCTTCGGTCCGTCCTTCGAGCTGACGACTTGCAGTGAGCTCAGGAAGCACGCCGCGTATCCAGCGGCAAAGAGCTGCTCCGGGTTGTTGCCGGCGCCGCTGCCCCCGAACTCCTTCGGCCTCGCCAGTTTGACCTCAAAGGAGCCGTCGGTAGTCGCCGCGCGGCCGTCACGGCCGCCCGATGCAATTGCACTCGTCGCGTAGAGGACCTTGATTAACATGACCTTTCTCCCTTCGTTCGATGGAGCGATACCTGAACGCGATGCGCGCGAGTTGCTCCTCAACGCGTCGGATCGTTGGGCTGCACCTGGCTGAGGTCGCCCCATGAGCTGAGCGTGCGCTTCGGGATGTCGCTCGTCGCGACGAACGTCAGCGCAGCGACGGCGTCCTTGTAGGGAACCGGCTTCGCCTCCTTCTCACGTCCGCGGAAAGCTTCCTCCAGGAGCGCTTGCGTCGCCGGGCTCCCGTCGAAGGGCGAGAACGTGATCATGCAGATCGCCTCGGCCG
This sequence comes from Steroidobacteraceae bacterium, assembly GCA_036394255.1. Taxonomy (GTDB): domain Bacteria; phylum Pseudomonadota; class Gammaproteobacteria; order Steroidobacterales; family Steroidobacteraceae; genus FEN-1191. The sequence goes on along the minus strand of DASWFL010000268.1, from coordinate 8,133 downwards.
ATTCCTTCTCCGCTTCCCTGATGAGCTCGTCCCTCAAGTCTTCCCGGGTGAACGTGATCGTCCAGCAGTAGTCGTGCTCGACGATCTCGTTCTTCCACAGGAAGCGCGCAGGGCCGCTGAGCACCGGACCGCCGAAGATCAGCCGCTTCGCGATCAGGCGCTCGAGCAGCCTGAGTCCCTGCGTACGAAGTTCCGAGCTGATCATCACCTGATAGAACTTTGCTTTCGGTGTCATGCGGTGTCTCCTCGCGGATTGTGATGCGTTGCGATTCAGGGCGTGCCGCACGGTACGAGCGCGCTACCCTGCGTGAGCGTGCGGTCGAACTTCACGGCGCAATTTCCAGGAATGCGATCTTTCCGCGCTCGAGGCCGAAGCAGTAGCGCAGGTCAACGGGGCTTCCCGGGAAGCTGCCCGTCAGCCTGCTCGTGACGATGTACCGCCCGTCCTTCTGCTCCACCGCGAAAGGCTCGCTGGTGTACGAATAGCGGGCTGACGCCGCGGTCTTCCACGCCCTGATGGCGGCGAGACCGGAATGAGTTTGTCTTTCGTCCTTTACTACCGCGTCCTTCGTGAAACAGCGCGCCACGGCATCGCCGCCGCGCTGGTCTGCCTGAAAGTAGGCTGCGATCGGTTCGGGAAGATTCAGTAAGCTCACGGCGCTCTCCGGTTGCTGGAATAGACGATAAGCTTTCATGGTAGATTAGAGAATCATCTATAATCTTTACGAGCTATGTAGCAGGTCATACATAATGCGTGGGTCGGAGTTTGCTGAGCTCAAGGCCTTTGCGGCCATTGTCGAACGGGCGAGCTTCGCGCGCGCCGCCGATCACCTGGGGGTGTCACGGTCAGCCCTCAGCCAGACCATCCGCCAGCTCGAAGGCCGGCTCGGGGTGCGGCTGCTCAACCGGACCACACGGAGCGTGGCGTCGACGGCGGCGGGATCTCGCCTCCACGAGCGCATCGCACCGATGCTTCTGGAAATGGATGCGGCCGTCGCCGAGGCGGTCGCCGCCACGGGTCACACCGCGGGAACGCTGCGTATCAACACGCTGGGCATGGCGGCGAAGAAGATCATCGCACCACGGCTCGGCCGGTTTCACCGCGCAAACCCGGATGTGGTGCTCGACATCGTGATCGATGATGGCCTCAGTGACATTGTCGCTGGCCGGTTCGACGCCGGCATTCGCGTAGGTGTACGCCTCGAGAAAGACATGATTGCCGTGCGGCTCACGCCGGACGTCAAAATGCTCGCGCTCGCGTCGCCCGACTATCTTGCGCGCCGCGGCGAGCCCAAGACCCCCGCCGATCTTCACCAGCATGCCTGCATCAACTGGCGCTTTCCCGGCAGCGGCAAGATCTATCGCTGGGAGTTCGAGAAGAAGCGGAAGAAGCTGGAGATGGCCGTGGCAGGGCCGTTGATCGCGAATCACCAGGATATCGTCAGCGAAGCGGCATTGCAGGGCCTCGGCATTCTTTATGCCTACGACGACGACCGCATCGACGAGGCGATCACGCGCGGACAACTCAAGCGCGTCCTCGCTGATTGGTCGCTGACGAGTCCCGGCCTCTACCTCTACTATTCCAATCGTCGCCACCCTCAACCTGCGCTCCGCGCCTTCATTGATTGCCTACTGGATCGAGATGAGGTCGCGTCCAAGCGCCGGACCAGACCGTAGCTGCGGTGCATGCTGGAGTAGAGGTGCCCGCTTCGGACATGTCTGGATCGTTCCGGCGGCCTCCTCCCGCGGGCAATGGCGTGAACGGAGGCCTAGACGGAGTCACCTCGCTACGCGCCGGCCAATGCAAATGTGGAGTCAGACAAGGCTGAACCTCGCTCCCACGGCCGCAGCAGCGAGGTCGCTTCACATCTTAGAGAAGTCCGCGTTCGGCGAACGAGAGGCAGCCGGTGTCCCCGACGATGCAGTGGTCGAGCACCCGGATGTCCACCAGCGCCAGCGCCTCGCGCAGCCGGCGGGTGATGAGCTCGTCCGCCTGGCTGGGCTCGGCGACGCCCGAGGGGTGGTTGTGCGCGAAGATCACTGCGGCGGCATTGCGGCCGAGCGCCTGCTTGACGACTTCACGCGGGTGCACACTCGCGCCGTCGATGGTGCCGCGAAACAGCTCGTCGAAGGCGATCAGGCGGTGGCGGTTGTCCAGGTGCAGGCAGCAGAACAGCTCATGGGGCTGGTCTCGAAGCCGGCTGACGAGGAAGCGGTGCGTGGCGGCCGGAGAATCCAGCAGCGGTCCGTTGCGCAGGGCCTCGGCATAGTGACGCCGCGCCAGTTCCAGGGCGGCCTGCAGGCGGCAATAGCCCGCCGTGCCCAGGCCGCGCTGGGCCAGCAGGGCGGCGCGGTCGGCCACCAGGAGCTCCCGCAGCGAGCGGTGGGCGGCGAGCAGGCCGCGGGCCAGATCGACGATATTGCCGCCACGGAGTCCGGAGCTGCCGAGCAGCAGGGCCAGCAACTCGGCGTCCGACAGGGTCCGGACGCCGAAGGCCAGGAGCTTCTCGCGCGGCCGCTCCTGGGCCGGCCATTGCCGCAGATTCATGAGAGCTGGATCACCTTTCGAGGGCCTGGTACCCGTCATTCTCAATGGATATGGCCGGGGCGTGCGATGGTCATATCGGCCGGGCATGGCACGAAACGCCAGCTCTGGCCGATAATGCCGGTATGCGGGACAAGCGCGTCATCCTGGGCGTGACGGGCGGCATTGCCGCCTACAAGAGCGCCGAGCTTGTGCGACGGCTCGTGGAGCGCGGCGCGCAGGTGCAGGTGGTCATGACCGCCGCGGCGCGCGAGTTCATCACGGCGACCACCTTCCAGGCTCTTTCGGGCCGGCCTGTGCGCGAGAGCCTGTGGGATGCGGCGGCCGAGGCGGCGATGGGCCACATCGAACTGGCGCGCTGGGCCGAGCTGGTGCTCGTCGCGCCCGCCACGGCGGATTTCCTGGCGCGGCTCGCTGCCGGGCGTGCCGACGATCTGCTCAGCACCCTGTGTCTGGCCACCACGGCGCCGATCGTCGTCGCGCCGGCGATGAACCAGCAGATGTGGGCCAATGTGGCCACGCAGGCCAACGTCGCCACGCTGGCGGAACGCGGCGTGCGGCTGCTGGGCCCCGCGGTCGGTGATCAGGCCTGCGGCGAGTACGGCCCGGGCCGCATGCTCGAGCCCACTGAACTCGCCGATCTCATCGAGCCGCTGATTCCCGATGTAGGACCCTTGCGCGGGCGGCGCGTACTGATCACCGCCGGTCCGACGCGCGAGTCCATCGATCCGGTGCGATTCGTGAGCAATCGCAGTTCCGGCAAGATGGGTTATGCCGTGGCGCAGGCCATGCGGGCGGCGGGCGCCGAGGTCGTATTGGTCAGTGGTCCGGTGGCACTGGCATCGCCGCCCGGCGTGCGGCGCGTGAGCGTCGAGAGCGCCGTGCAGATGCACGAGGCGGTGCTGCAGGAGCTGGCGGGCTGCGACGTGTTCGTCGCAACGGCCGCGGTCGCCGATTATCGGCCCATCGAGGCAGCCGGCTCCAAGATCAAGAAAAAGTCCGAGCAGATGACACTGGAAATGACGCGTACCACCGATATCCTGGCCACCGTCGCGGCGCGCGCCGACCGGCCCTTCGTCGTCGGCTTCGCGGCCGAGACCGACGCGGTCGAGCAGCACGCGCGCGAGAAACTGCTGCGCAAGAACCTCGACATGATCGCGGCCAATGAGGTGGGCGAGGCCAAGGCTTTCGACTGCGAGGACAATGCGCTGCTGGTGCTCTGGCGCGGCGGCGGGCGGGCCGAATTGCCGCGCGCATCGAAGCGCGAGCTGGCGACGGCACTGGTGGCCATGATCGCCGAGCGGTTGCAGGCGAAGGCGGCTTCGGGCGCGATGGCCGGCCCGGCCGGCGCGGGCGCGGCCAAAGGCTGATCATGAGCAGGTCCGATCGCCGCACCCTGCAGGTGCGGATTCTCGACGCGCGCATTGGCGCTGAATTTCCGCTGCCCGCCTACGCGACCGACGGCTCGGCTGGCCTCGATCTGCGTGCCTGCATCGCCGCACCGCTCCTGCTCGGGCCGGGGCACACGGAGCTGATTTCCACGGGACTGTCCATCTACATCGCCGATCCGGCCCTGGCGGCCGTGATCCTGCCGCGTTCGGGACTGGGCCACAAACACGGCATCGTGCTCGGCAATCTCGTCGGCCTCATCGACTCCGATTACCAGGGCCCGCTCATGGTGTCGTGCTGGAATCGCGGCGCGGCGGGCTACACCGTTCAGCCCGGAGAGCGGATCGCACAGCTCGTGGTGGTGCCGGTGGCGAGGATGGACCTGCAGATCGTGGAAGATTTCGCCGCGACCGGGCGGGGCAGCGGGGGCTTCGGCCACACCGGCCGCGACTAGGGCCGCTCAGCGCTGGCCGGCGTTGGCGGTCAATTCGCGATAGCGCGAAATGTCGGCGTCGAACTGGGTCCGCACCGTCGTTACTTCCTGGTGGCGCCGGTCCAGCGACTTGCGCTGCGTGCGCGCCTCATTCGCGGTACGCACCAGCTGCTCGGCCAGATCGTCGGGCATGCGCCGCGCGTCGGCCCGGGTGTTGTAGGGCTTGAAGTGCATGGCGCGGTCCTGGAGCGTCTTGAGCCGCGTGTCGAGCGAATCGATGTAGGCGTTTGCCGCCGTGATCTGCCCGTTGAGCTGGTCGAGACGCTCATCGCGCAGGCGCTCGATGTCTTTGGTCGAGGTGTAGGTGGACTTCAGGAAACTGTCGTGCTGCGCCCGCGCCGCGACCTCCTGGTCGTGCTGGCGCTGTTCGGCGAGCTGCTGGGAGTTTTTCTCGGCCCCGACGCGCTGCACTTCGACGCCCTGGTTGTTCAGCACGCGCCGTTCCGACTGCGCGTATTCGGGCGGCACCGCATCGCCGTAGTGGCGCTCGCCGTTCTTGTCGACCCAGCTGAAGTTCTGATGCCCCGTCGAATCGGCCGCGAGCGCCGCGAGCGCCGGGAGCACGGCCAGCGCCGCCGCGGCGACCGCCAGCCTCATCCACGTTCTGATTATGTCAGTCACATCACCATCCGGGGTGGCAGGGTCCCAATTGTCCACTAAGCGGCTCGGAGGGCAAGGACTTCAGGCCAGGACTCCGAATTTCTGCCGATAGCTTCGCAGCCCGGCCAGCTGGGCGGGCTCGAAGCCACGCACTGCCCGGCCCTCCAGTGCCTCGATCAGGCCGTCGAACGTGAGTATGCTCACGCAATCCAGCCCGAACTCGGCCTTGACCTCCTGCACCGCGGAAAGGCTCCCCTGGCCGCGCTCCTGGCGATCGAGCGCAAGGGCGACCGCAACAGGCTGAGCGCCAGCGGCCCTGATCAGTTCGATCGACTCGCGCACCGCGGTGCCGGCCGTGATCACGTCATCGACGATGACGACGCGGCCGGCGAGTGTGCTGCCGACGATCAGGCCGGTTTCCCCGTGGGTCTTGGCTTCCTTGCGGTTGAAGGCCCAGGGCAGGTTGCGTCCCAGCTGTTCGGCGTAGGCGATGGCGCAGGCGCTGACCAGGGGGATGCCCTTGTAGGCAGGGCCGAACAGCATGTCGAAGCCGAGTCCGGAGTGGGCCAGCGCGGCGGCATAGCAGCGGCCGAGGCGCGCGAGTGCAGTCCCGTCGTTGAAGCGCCCGGCGTTGAAGAAATAGGGGCTGGTGCGACCGGACTTGAGCGTGAATTCACCAAAACGCAGTGCCTGGTACTCGAGGGCCAGCGCCAGGAAATCCTGCTGGTATTCGCGCATGCGCGGCAGGCTATCATGTTCATATGCGGGTGATCACGCTCAACGTCAACGGCATCCGTTCAGCCGCCGCCAAGGGCCTGTTCCCCTGGCTCGCGCAGCAGCAGGCAGACGTCATCTGCCTGCAGGAAGTGCGCGCCCGCGAGGAGCAGTTCGCGGGTCACGATATCTCGCTGCCCGGCTACCACGCGGCCTACTATCCGGCCGAGCGGCCCGGATACGCCGGCGTCGCGCTGTATTCGCGCGCCGCGCCCGAGCGCGTGCTGCGTGGCTTCGGCGCCCGGGAGTTCGATGAGGAGGGACGCTATCTGGAGGCGCAGTTTCCAGGCCTCGCCGTCGTCTCGCTCTACCTGCCGTCGGGTTCCTCCGGCCCGGCGCGCCAGAAATCCAAGGATCGTTTTCTTAAGGTCTTCCTGCCGCATCTGCGCGCCCTCAGGCGCAGGCGCCGCCATTACATCCTGTGCGGCGACTGGAACATCGCGCACCGCGAAATCGACCTGAAGAACTGGCGCGCCAACCAGAAAAACTCCGGCTTCCTGCCGCACGAGCGCGCCTGGCTCGATGAACTGTTCGACGAGGTCGGCTTCATCGACGCTTTCCGGACCGTGAATCCGCTCCCCGAGCAGTACACCTGGTGGTCCAATCGCGGCCAGGCCTGGGCGAAGAATGTCGGCTGGCGCATCGACTACCAGATCGCCAGCCCGCGGCTCGCCGGTGCGGCGCGCGCCGCGCAGATCTTCAGGGACCAGCGATTTTCCGATCATGCACCGCTGATCATGGATTACGATCTTTGAGCACGGAGCGGACGGACGCGCCGCAGCGCGCCTGGCACGACGCGCTGCTGGTTTACTTCCAGCCGCGCGTGCTGACGATGCTGCTGCTGGGATTCTCCGCAGGCCTGCCTTTCTACCTGGTGTTCCAGACGCTGTCCGCCTGGCTGCGGCAAGCGCATATCGATCGCGCGACGATCGGCATGATGGCCTGGGTGGGCCTGGCTTACTCGCTGAAGTTTCTGTGGTCGCCCGTGGTGGACCGGCTGCCGCTGCCGCTGCTGTCGCGGCTGCTCGGGCGGCGGCGCGCGTGGATGTTCCTCGCGCAATGCGGCATCGCCGCCGGTCTCTTCAACCTTTCCTTAAGCGATCCGGCGGCGGGCGTGACGCGCGTGGCACTGTGGGCCGTGTTCCTGGCGTTCTGCGCGGCGACGCAGGACATCGCCATCGATGCCTGGCGCATCGAGTCCGCTGCCGTGGAGCAGCAGGGCGCCATGGCGGCCGCGTACCAGATCGGCTATCGCGGCGCGCTGATCACCGCAAGCGCCGGTGCCCTGGTGATCGCCGAGCGTTTCGGCTGGCAGGCCAGCTATTTCACCATGGCGGCGCTGGTCGCGGTCGGAATGATCACGACGATGCTGGCACGTGAACCGGTGGCCTCGGGACGCACGGCCCTGCCCATCGCGGAACAGCGCGTCAACGACTGGCTGGCGCGGCGCGCCCACTGGCCGCGCTCGCTCCAGCACGCCGGCGCCTGGTTCGTCGGCGCCGTGGTCTGTCCGCTGATCGATTTTTTCAGCCGCTACGGCACCGCCCTGGCGGTCATCATGCTGCTGTTCATGGGCAGCTATCGCCTCACGGAATTCGCCTCCGGTTCGATGTACAACACGTTCTACATTGATCACGGCTACACGCTCTCGCAGATCGCCAAAGTCGTCAAACTCTACGGACTGGCGATGTCCCTGCTCGGCGTGGTGCTGGCCGGCATCGTGGTGGCGCGCTTTGGGCTGCTGCGCTCGCTCATCGCCGGCAGCGTGATGATCATGCTGTCCAGTCTGGCTTTTTCGGTGCTGGCGCGGGCCGACGCACCCACGCTGCTCGGACTGGGCCTGGTCAACGGTTTCGACAACCTGGCGCAGGCGATGCACGGCACGGCCCTGATTGCGTTCCTGTCCAGCCTGACCAGCGCACGCTACACCGCCACCCAGTACGCGCTGTTTTCCTCCCTGTACGCCCTGCCCGGAAAATTCCTGGAAGGATTTTCCGGCCGCGTTGTGGAGGCGATCGGCTATCCGCATTTCTTCATCTACACCGCGGCCCTGAGCGTTCCGGCACTGTTGCTGCTGGTGTACCTGGTCGGGCGCGGCCCGCTCCGGGCCGCCGGCTCCTCCAGCGGGTCGTGACCGTGGCCGAGCCGATCGACGTGGAGCGCGTGCTGTGCCGGCGCGCTGAGCTCGGCCGGAGCGGCTGCCGCGAGTTTCGCCTCGGCAGCGGGCCCTGGCCCCTGCGGTGCTTCGTCATCGCGGTGGGCGAGCAGGTGCGTGCCTATGTCAATCGCTGCGCGCACCAGGCCTTGCCGCTCAATCTGCTGCCCGATCGCT
>DASWFL010000267.1:0-5472 GCA_036394255.1 Steroidobacteraceae bacterium | reverse complement strand
CCCGCCGATCGGCACCGTGGGGCTCACGGAGGCCGAGGCGCGCCGCCGCCATGGCGAGCCCGTGAAAGTCTATTCCACCAGCTTCGTGCCGCTGTACCACGCCCTCACCACCCGCAAGCCGAAAACGGTGATGAAGCTCGTGACGGTGGGCGCCGCGGAGCGGGTGGTGGGTGTCCACGTGATCGGCCCGGGTGCCGATGAAATGATGCAGGGCTTCGCCGTCGCGGTGCGCATGGGCGCGAGCAAGCGTGACTTCGACGACACGGTCGCCATCCACCCGACCTCGGCCGAGGAACTGGTGACGATGCCCTGAGGCGCGGCCGCCCTGGATCGCGCGGCCGCGTGGTTTACTGCGGCAGGTCCAGGGAGCGAGGCGCGATCGCTTCCGCCGTGATGAGCTCCAGCTCGACGTCGGTCGGCAGGTCGCTGAGGCGGTCGAGCGCGGCCTGGACTTCGGGGCGGATCGCTCCGCTCAGCAACAGCCGGTTGGCGCCGGCAGCATCGCCCTGGGCCTCCACCGTGAGCAGGGCATGGTCGAGATCGCGGAAGGCGTCCTTGATCCGGGCGTAGTCGATCTCGAATTGCCCACCGGCGGTTGCGTGCAGGGCGCCGTGGTCGAGCAGGAAATTGATCTGCACGGCCATGCCGCGGCCATGCGCCTCGGTCGTCCCGAATCTCAGGACGCGGAACATCGAGGCCAGATAGGTGCTGTAGAGCTCGCGCTCCGAGTCCGGCCCCACGGCGATCACCTCGCGCAGCTTCATGGCAGCGGCGTGATCGAGCATGTACTGCAGGGCCCACAGGCCCGTCACGTCCGCCTTGGCCTCCTCGATCGGCGCATAGAGACTCTTCAGTTCCAGGCGCGGATTCGTGGCGCGCTGGTCCACGCTGATCTGGTGGGGTCCCAGGCCGTGCATGAGTTCGTGCGCCAGGATGTGCGTAAAGAACCAGTCAAAGCGCATGTATTTACGGGCCGGCGCCGTCAGGATCCGCTCCCCGATCGGCACCAGGATCTGCCTGAACTTGGCCTCCTGCACATTCTTGAGCATCACGCGTTTGCTGCCCCTTTCCTGCACCACGCGGTCGTCATTGGGGAGGTTGTAGGCGGCGGTCGCGATATCGTGGGCGCCGTCGCCAGAACTGATCACCTGATTGACCACGCTGATGGGCGACAGCGCACCGAGCCTGGCATTGCGATACTGCGGATCCTCCGGGAGGTTGTCCTCCAGTTCCTGCAGGCGCTTGCCGAAGAAGGCCAGCTTGGCGGTCTCGCGATCATCGCGGATGTTCACGTAGGCCTCGAAGGCCGCCTTGTAGCCGAACAGCTCATCCGTATAGGTCTCGTAGGGGCCGATCGTGATGTCGAGCGGCGCATCGAGATCCATCCAGGCGACATCGCTTTCGTAGTAATCATTGCTGCCTAGGGCATCGGCGCGGGTGTTGAGGAAGCGCCGCAGGCTGGCATTGCCCGTCAGCGTCGCCGCCTCGCGCAGCAGCGCGGCGAGTCGGCTCAGATCGCCCCTGTAGGCTTCACTGTAGGGCACGCTGCGGTAGCATTTCGGCGCCGCGCAGGCCTCGCCCGCCCGGATCACGCTGTAGAAACCCTTCGCCTGCTCCGCCTCCTGGGCCGGGAGCGTGGCCACCCAGCCCTCGAAGTCCGCAGCCGTCATGTCCTCCGGATAGAACGCGGCGCCGAGGGGCTTGCGCGCCGGAACGCCGGGCAGGAACGCTTTTTCGCTGTCGAGTCTCGACCACGGCCCCTTGTTGACCCAGTAGTAGTGCAGCCGCGCGCGCCCGAGCGGGCTGTGGTCGGCACGCAGGCGTGCGTACGCGGCGGCATTGCCGCTCCAGACCTGCTCGAGATAGAGGTCATCGACGATACGCGCCGCTTCGATCAGCTTGGCCAGCGCCTTGCGATCGCCGCGCGTCAGTCTGCTCGTGTCGACCACCAGCGGCGTGCGCACGAAACGGGCGCTCATCTGCCGCAATTGAGCCAGGCTTGCGCCGGAATCGGCCTGGGCGGAGGCGATGCCGGGCAGCATGCTGGTGAGTGCCAAGGCAGTCAGGCGCAGGCTTAAGGGCGGCATAGCAGGTCCTTTACCGGGAGAATCAATGCATGAAAGTCTACAACACCGCCGCCCGCGGCAGCGGCTAGGGGAGCTGCGTCACCAGCTGGCCGAGGGCCTCGCCCACCGCGCTGCGATAGGCGGCGATCACCGCCTGCAGGCGATTTTCAGCGACCGGCGCGACACTCTCGGCACTCACGCTGGCCACGAGGCTGCGATCGGCGCGACGCCCGAGGGTCGCCACCAGCTGCACGCGCACCACGGCGTCGCCGCCACCGTTGTACTCGGCCTGGCAGCGCCGGATCTCGAGCTGCAGCACCTCATCGGCCGCGAACGCGGCGCCCTCGGACTGGACCGCGCGAAACTGGCCGGAAGCCCGCAGGGCGCTGACCGCGAGCGATTGCAGCACCTCCGGGAGCGGTGCCGGCCAGCGGCTCGCCGCGTAGTAGTCGAGTTGCGAGACATTGCGGACCACGGCAATGCGCTCGCTGTCGAGGCCGGGCGCCGCGATCGGTCGCAGCACCTGCAGCGTCGGTCTCGCCTCGTTCAGGCCCGTGGCGATCGGCTTGTCTGCGGCCGCCGGAACTGCGGCGCTGGCGGGCACGGGGACCTCCAGCGTATACACCTGCGTCGCCTCCTGGCTGCTGTGGAGCGCGGTGCAGCCCGCGGCCAGCGCCGCACCGAACGCCCCGGCCATCGCCGCCGTGAATCTCATCGCGGAATCTCCACGCCGGAACTGACCGGCTGGTACAGGAGCTGTGAGGGATTTTCGCGCAGGCTCTTCGCGAGCTGCTCGAATTCCCGCGCTGCCTCGCGGCTGTCACGCACCAGCGCCTCGACCTGCGGCAGTCCCTGCTGCATGAAGCCGCGCAGCGCACCGCGGTTCTCCGTGAGCACGCCGTCCAGCTGCTCGCTGGCCGCCGCCAGGTGATCGGCCGTCACGCGCAGGCGCGCCATGGTCGCGGCCAGGTCCGGCGCCGCGGTGACCGTGGCCGCGCGCACCTGGGCGATGACGTCGCGGCTCTGCGCGGTCGCATCCCGCAGCTCGGCGATCAACGCCCCGGCATCGCGCACGGCCTGCGGCAGGGCGCTGCCGGCGCGCTCCAGGTTGGACGCCAGGCGGCTGAACGCGGCGATGTTCTCGTCCGAGAGCAGGCGGTTGGCCCGCGTCGCCAGTTCTCCGGCGCGTGCCGCGAGTTCCGGCAGGCTGCTCAGGAACAGGTCGAAGTTGGAGTGTATCGAGCGGATCGCCGGATAGTTTTCGCTCTGGATCGGACCCATCAGCCGCTCGGCCTGCGCCCCGGGCTTCAACTGCCGCAGGTCGATGTAGAGCAGCCCGGTCACGCCCTGGAGCGAGAGCTCCGCCAGCGTCCGCTCGGAGATCGGTGCGCTCGAATCGATGTCGGCGATGACCTGCACGCGATCGGCCGCGCGCCGGTCGAGGCGGATGCGCACCACGCGGCCGACGTCGACGCCGAGGTAGCGCACCTGTCCGCCCTCGGACAGGCCGCTGACGCTGCCGTCGAAATAGATCTCGTAGCGGATGTAGCTGCGCTGGTCGCCGCTGTCGCTGTACCAGTAGACGAACAGGGCCGCCATCACCGCGATCAGCAGCACGAAAGCGCCCACTGCGACGTAATTGGCCTCACGCTCCATGCTGCGCCTCCCGCTGCCGCGCCCGCGCGCCCTGGAAGTATGCATGAATCCACGGCTGCGGATTGCGGACGATGCCCTCCAGCGTATCGCTGATCATGCGCCCTTCCACCAGCACGCCGACGCGCGTGCAGGTGCCGAACAGGGTATCCAGATCGTGCGTGATCATGACGACCGTCAACTCCAGCTCCCGCTGCAGCTGGACCACGAGTTCGTCGAAGGCCTGCGCGCCGATCGGATCGAGCCCCGAGGTCGGTTCGTCGAGGAACAGCAGCCGGGGGTCGAGGGCCAGCGCACGCGCCAGCGCCGCGCGCTTGATCATGCCGCCGGACAGCTGCGCCGGGAATTTCTGCGCCGCGTCGGCGCCGAGGCCCACGAGCCGGAGCTTCAGCAGCGCCAGTTCATCGAGCGTGCGCCGCGGCAGCTGCAGGTGCTCGAGCATCGGCAGCTGCACGTTCTGCAGTACGGTCAGCGAGCTGAACAGCGCCCCGTGCTGGAAGGTCACGCCGTAGTCCGCCTTGACCTCGCGCAGTTCGGCGGCCTTGAGCCGCGTGATGTCCCGCCCGCCCAGCAGCACCGTGCCGGCCTGCGGCGCCTGCAGGCCGAGGATGGTGCGCAGCAGCACCGACTTGCCGGAACCCGAGCCGCCGACGATACCGAAGACCTCGCCCTCCTCGACGCTCATGTTCAGGTCCCGGTGCACGATCTGGGCGCCGAACTGGTTCACCAGGCCGCGCACTTCGACGAGGGGCCCCATCAGACGTCCAGCTCCATGAACAGCACGGCGAACAGGGCGTCCGCCAGGATCACCAGGAAGATGGCCTGTACCACCGCGAGCGTGGTCAAGCGGCCCAGATCGCGCGAGGAACCGCGCACCCGCAGTCCGCACCAGGTGCCCGCGAGCGCGATCAGCACCGCGAACACCGGCGCCTTGATGATCCCGACCCAGAACGTGGTGGGCGCGATGGCCTCGTTGGCCCGGTTCAGGTACTGCGCCAGAGGCATGCCCAGGAGCGTGCGGCACAGCAGGCCCCCACCGGCCAGTCCGATGGCGTCGGCGATGACGGTCAGCAGCGGCAGGGCAATCACCAGTCCCAGCAGCCGCGGCAGCACCAGCACCTCAAAGGGGTCCACCCCGATGGCCTGCAGCGCATCGACTTCTTCGTTCAGCTTCATGGCGCCGATCTCGGCGGCGAAGGCGCTGCCGGACCGGCCGGCGACGATGATCGCGGTCAGCAGCACGCCCAGCTCGCGCAGCACGCCGACGGTGACCAGATCGACCACGAAGATGTCGGCGCCGAACTTGCGCAGCTGCTGCGCGCCCATGTAAGCCAGGATCACCGCAATCAGGAAGCCGATCAGCACCACGATGGGGATCGCCGTGATGCCGGTGTCGTACACGTGGCGGGCGATGGAAATCGGGCGCCAGCGCTTGACGTGCGCGCCGGCACGGGCGAAGGCAAAGGCCACGCGGCCCAGGAAGGCGAACAGGGATTCGAACAGCTGCCAGGCACCCACCGTCCGGCGGCCCAGGCTCTCGACCGCCACGGCCGGATCGAGCCACTCCGCGAGCAGCTCATCAGAGGCCTCGGCCCCCGCCGCGTGGTCCGGGAGCGTACGCCTGATCAGGGCCAATGCGGCCGGCAGCGGCCCGTCGAAGCGGACTTCGACGCCGGCGGCCGTGGCGGCGCCGAGGTAGTCATGGAGCAGCCAGGCCCCGGAGAGGTCAAAATGCGCGTCCGCGGCGCGAAGC
>DASWFL010000266.1:0-2546 GCA_036394255.1 Steroidobacteraceae bacterium | reverse complement strand
CATGTGGAGCGAGCTGGAAAGCCCCGACGGTCGCTTCCTTGCGCGCCGCCACACCCTGCCGGTGCAGCCGGCACAACGCATCAGCTTCCTGGTGACAGCCGACGCGCTCGGCCGCTGGGCGTGGCACTGCCACCTGATGTTCCACATGGATGCCGGCATGTTCCGCGAAGTCGTGGTGTCTTGAACCCAGCGCACAAGGAAGACCAAGAATGTCCAAAGCACTCCCCACTCGCGCACTGGCCACGACGCTTCTGGCCCTGGTAAGCGTCGCCGCCCAGGCACAAGCACAGAACGACCATGCAGCGCACGGCCAGGCCGACGCTCAAACGGCCGCGCCATCCACTCAGACCGTGGCTCCTGCCGCCGACCCGCACGCGGGTCACGCGACGTCGGCGAGCGGCTCGACCGCGGCCCCGGCCATGGATCACGGCAACATGCAGATGCAGGGCGGGTCGGCGCCTCCTGACGCCCGCGATCCGCATGGCTACTCCAATGGCCTGACATTGGGATCGGGCGACTACGCCGTACCCGGTGTGCCGCGGCTGATGCTGGCCGACGAACACAGGTTCTTCTCGTTGCGCGGCGAAACCCTGGAACGCCGCTTCACGCGCAAAGGGGACGATTCCACGGCCTACAACCTCCAGGCTTGGTATGGGACGACCTACAACAAGGCCGTCGTGAAGGCCGAAGGCGATATCGCCAAAGGAAAGCTCGAAAAATCGCGTACCGAGCTTCTCTGGGGGCACGCCGTCGCACCGTACTGGGACACCCAGCTCGGCGTTCGGGTGGATAACGGAAAAGGCCCGAGCCGTCAATGGTTGGCTTTCGGCATCCAGGGCCTCGCCCCCTACTGGTTCGAGCTGAAGGCGACGGGCTACGTGGGAAGTGGCGGACGTACGGCGCTGCGTGTCGAAGGCAGCTACGAGCTGCTGCTGACCCAGCGACTGATTCTGGAGCCTCGTGCCGAATTGCAGTTCTATGGCAAGGACGACCCGGAACGCGGTATCGGCAAGGGCTTGGCCGAAGCGTCTGCTGGCTTGCGCCTGCGCTATGAATTCAGTCGCCAGTTCGCCCCCTACATCGGCGTGGAACGGGCGGGCAGCTTCGGACGCACCGCGGACTATGTGCGCGCCGAAGGTGGCCGCGCGCAGCAGACGCGCTGGGTGGCTGGCGTGCGATTCTGGTTCTAGAACCTTGTGGGTTTGATCATCTGATGAGAGGCAATCTATGAACATGCACTACGACAGAAGCCAGGGCAAAGTGCCGAGACGCCAAGCATTGATCGCTGGCTTGTTGGTGATGGCACTCGCAGGACCGAGCCTGGCGCAGAGCCGACCGATCGCCAAGGTGTGGAAGGACCCGAGCTGCGGTTGCTGCAAGGACTGGGTCTCACACCTGCAAGGCGCAGGCTTCGATGTGCAGGTTCTTGACACCGGGAACACGGCAGCGCGCACGCGGCTGGGCATCCCGCAGAAGTACGGTTCGTGCCACACGGCGCAGATCGGCGGCTATGCCATCGAGGGTCATGTGCCTGCCTCGGACATTCAACGCTTGCTGCGCGAAGCCCCGCAGGCCATCGGCCTCGCGGCGCCGGGCATGCCGGTCGGTTCGCCCGGCATGGATGGTCCGGCCTATGGTGGACGCAAGGACGCCTACGACGTGCTGCTGATCGGGAAAAACGGTAGTAGCACGGTCTATCAGTCGCATCGCTGACCATCCATCAACCCTTTTCCGTGGAGATATGCCATGCAGCATCAGCACACACAGACCCCCAGCGATCGTCCCCGGTTCTGGCGATCGCGCTACGGCGTGGCGTTCCTCATCATCGCCGCTGTCGCCGCGTATTTCCTGCTCAAGGAGCACACGGCACATGTTGCCGGCTATCTCCCCTTCCTGCTGCTGGCGGCTTGTCCGCTGATGCACCTGTTCATGCACCGTGGTCACGGCCACGGCGGACACGATCATGCCGCGCGTCAGGGTGAGGAAGGTGCCGCACCCGCCAAGGAGCAGAAGCAATGAGTCGCGTGCTCGCACCGTGCGAGCACGCGACGCCGCGCTTGTCTCCTTGCGCGCCTGCGGCCTGCTGCGATCACCAGACACCAACGGTTAACGGCGGAGGGCACTTGTCACTATGAATTCACCCAGCAAGTCTTCAGGACATGAGCACGCAGGCATGGCGGCGGGTGCCACAACGTCCGGCCCGCATACGCACCACCATCACGCCAGCCATGCCGGCAGTGACGACGCGGGCGGGTCCTCAAGCCACTCGCAGCCCGATGCCGCGACGCGCGATCCGGTGTGTGGCATGGCGGTCACGGCGGCGTCGGAGCACCGCTCCACGCACTTGGGGAACACGTACTTGTTTTGCAGCACCGGATGCAAGGCCAAATTCGACACCGATCCGGCGCGATATGCCAGCGGTGGCGCGGGCATAGGCACAGGCAGCGGCCATGCGCCGCATCACCATGCCAGCACCGCAGTTTCACCGGCCCCGGCGGCATCGCCAACCGCACCCGGAACGATCTACACCTGCCCGATGCACCCGG
>DASWFL010000265.1:0-12076 GCA_036394255.1 Steroidobacteraceae bacterium | reverse complement strand
GTACCACTTCACCTGCTCCATTCATCCGCGAATGGTCGGAACGATTGAGGTCGAGTAGCTCTCGTGACCCGCATTGCGAGCATGGCTCTTGCTGTCGCCTCCACGCTCGGGGTACTTGCGATGGGCGCTGTGGTGTTCGTCGGCTCTGGTGTGTACAACATCGGCGCTGATGACCATCACACGAAGATGGTGCTGGCGATCATCGAGCAGTTGCGGGATCGCTCGATCGCCGCACGCGCCCGCACGATTGCGGTACCCGCCCTGGAAGACCCTGAGAGGATTGGCGCCGGCGCCCAGCACTACGCGGCACTCTGCGTAGGCTGTCATCTGGCGCCGGGCGTGACGGAGTCTGCTGTGCGCACTGGCCTCTATCCACACCCGCCAAATCTCGCGCAAGCGGCCATCCCCGATGCCCAGAGCACCTTCTGGACCATTAAACACGGCATCAAGATGAGCGCGATGCCGGCGTGGGGCAAGGTTCTGGATGATGTGGCGATCTGGGACGTTGTTTCATTTGTGCGGAAAATGCCGACGATGAGCCCGGAGCAATACCAGCGGCTCTCGCAGGGGCACCCTGGTACGTGACACCTTCGCCTTTCGTTCGGCCATCAATGCCGCCATGTCTCGCTAGCTCAGTCGGCAGGTGATGCACCAAAGGACAACGATTTCGATGAACTCGAACCGAATCCGGCAGCGTCGATAAATCACAGCTCTGGTGGGCGCGATCCTCGTCCAGTGACTAATTGACGCTGATCGTCACGGCGGTCGAGGCGATGCCGTTGGCCACCACTTCCAGACTGGTGGTGCCCACTTCTACCGTCCCGGGTACGTCAAAATGGGTGGACACCAACGCGCTCCCGGTGGCCACACCCATGGTGCTGTGATCGTGGGTGCGCGCGTACACCACATGGCCGCTTGCCACATTGGTGAGCCGCACCAGGGGGTAATTGGTGGCCGTTTCAAACTCATCACCGTAGGAGGCTCCCTGCGACAGGCCATTGAACTGGGTGCCTTCGAGGGTATAGCTGGCGCCGCGTGTCACCACAGCGGGATAGTTGAGCAGCGTCGGCGCCCAGGCCGCCTGAGCGCGGCCCTGGGGCTGATAGATCTCCGGTCCGGAAGGCCCATAGACCAGCGCGTTGCCATCCGGCAGCGTCAGCAGAACGATGGCCTTCACGTTCTCCACGGCGGTGAGCCTGACACCATCGAACTCGTAGAGTTGCCCGCTCGCTATGCCTTGCAACAGGACATGGCCACTGGGCAGGAGCACGGCGCCCGTGTCGTTGTCGGAGTCCCCGTTCGGGAAATCCGGCCCTGCACGCCAGCTGCCCGGCGCCAGCGAATCCGCGCCGGGACTGTAAATGGCGGTGTGCGTCCCGGAAGCGAACACCGTGCCATCCGGCAGGAGCAGGCCGGGACCGACTTCCCCCGGTGGAAAATAAATCAGGCTGCCGAAAGGACCATAAGTCAGCCCATTGGGCTTGTCGGTCGGCGCGTGCAGATCGGGAATCGTATTGCCGTTGCTGACCCATTGCTGCACATCGGGCAGGTAGCGCTCCGCATGAGGCGCATTCTTGACGTCATAGGTGAACACCGAGCCATCCGGCATCAGCGTCCAGCCCTCCTCGGCATTGAAATCCGATTTATTGGTGGCGGCCAGCGCTGTCCAGGTCAGGGTCAACGGATCCAGTGCGGCCATCTGCTCATCGAGCTTGCGGCCCACGAGGAAGCGCCCGTCCGGCAACACCACCGCCGGAATGTCGCCGATGTAGTCCCAGCCCGCGGGCGGATTCAACAGGGTCCAATGATCGAGCCGCGGGTCGTACACCGCGCCTTGCGCGCTCAAGGTGAACAGGCCCTGATTGTATTCACCGCCGACGATGACCACGCGCCCGTCCGCGAGCACCGCCGAGGCGTAGGCGTAGGGCACGTATCCGGCCGGCAGGCTCGCCAACTGGGACCAGCTGCCGTGCACGTAGCTGCCGAAAGCGTCCGGCGTGAGTTTGTACCAGGCACTGACGGTGGTCCCGGGCCTCGAGGCCGCGTCGCCTTGCACCATGACCGTGCCGTCGGTGAGCAGGAACGCCAGGGAAAAGGACTCCGGCGGCCGGTGGTCCAGGCCCGTCACGGTCGCGATGGGCAGCGGTGGTGGCGGCGGCGGACCATCCGGCGCGCCGGATCCGCCGCAGCCCGCCACGGCGAGCGCGGCAGCGACCACGGCGCATGAACACATTCTCAGCAGAGCCATTGATCACCCCAGGATGGGTACCTGTCCGGTTACGGCGCGTTCATATTCCGCTGGGCGTGCCGGTGGCGCAATTCCTCCACGACCGCCTGCACACCGAGCCCGCGGCTGCGCAACAGGACCAACAGATGAAACAGCAGATCAGCGGCTTCCCCCACCAGCCGTTCGTCCGCTTCGCCCGTCGCGGCGAGCGCCACCTCGAGGCCTTCCTCACCCACTTTCTGCGCCATGTGCCTGACGCCGCCCTGATACAGCCCGGCGGTGTAGCTGCCCTCCGGACTGCCGGCGATGCGCTCGATGATGATCTGCTCGAGCTCTGCCACGAAGGCGAGACCTTCGGCTTCCGTCACCGCTTCATCGCCAAAACAGCTCGCAGTGCCGAGGTGGCAGACGGCTCCGGCAGGCAGTGCCGTGACCAGCAGCGCATCGGCATCGCAGTCCTGCCGGATATCCACGAGCTCCAGCGTGTGTCCCGAACTCTCGCCCTTCAGCCACAGACGCTGGCGAGAGCGGCTGTAGAACACGACGCGGCGCCCTTCGAGCGACGCGCGCAGCGCCTCGCGATTCATGTAACCCAGCATCAGGACGGCGCCGTTCCGGGCGTGCTGGACGATCGCCGGCAGCAGGCCCTGTTGCCGGTCCCACGCGAGTTGCTCGATGTCGGCAGTCTTGAGTTTCATGGCCGCACCTCGATGCCACGGGACTGGAGGAACTGCTTGAGTGTCCCGATGGCGATCTGACCCGAATGAAATACACCGGCGGCCAGCGCTGCGTCGGCCCCACCCTGCGTGAACGCCGCGAGGAAGTGCTCCGGCGCTCCCGCACCGCCGGAGGCCACCAGGGGAACGCGGCATTGTGCGCGCACGGCGCCCAGCTGCTCGATGTCGTAGCCGGTGCGCATCCCGTCGGCCGCCATGCAGTTGAGCACGATCTCCCCGGCACCGCGATCCTGCGCCTCCTGCACCCAGGCCAGGGTGGCGCGCCCGGTATCGCGGGAGCGTGCAGGATCGCCCGTGTACTGGTAGACGTGGAATCCGGCCGGCGTCGCCTGGCTGTCGATGCCGGTCACGACGCACTGGGCGCCGAAGCGCCGCGCCAGCTCGTCGATCAATTCGGGGCGCTCCAGCGCCGGAGAGTTCACCGAGATCTTTTCGGCCCCGGCGGCCAATATTCCCTCGGCATCGGCGACCGAGCGCACGCCACCGGCCACACAGAAGGGAATATCGAGGACTTCAGCGACACGGCTGACCCAGGCGCGATCGACCGAGCGGCCTTCCGGACTGGCGGTGATGTCGTAGAACACCAATTCATCGGCACCGGCGTCACGGTAGCGGCGCGCCAGCTCGACGATTTCGCCGACCACGCGATGGTCACGAAAGCGCCGGCCCTTGACCACCTGGCCGTCGCGCACATCGAGACAGGGAATTATGCGACGCGCAAGAATGGCTGCAGCCCCTCCGGCGACAGGCGTTCTTCGAGCAGGGCCGTGCCGCTGACGGCCGCGGTGGCGCCGGCGGCGGCGAGCGCGTGCAGGTCGGCGATACTGGAGACACCGCCGGAAGCCTGCCAATGAATGTCCGGATATCGTGCGGCAGCGTCGCGATAGAGTGCGAGGTTCGGGCCGGACAGGGCCCCGTCGCGATCGATGTCCGTGCACAGCACATGGCGCAGGCCGGCGGTCCTGAAGCTCTCGATGCCCTGCCAGAGCGACAGGGTGGTCGCCTGTCGCCAGCCCCGGGTGCGCAGCCGCGGCACGCCCTGCGCGTCGAACTGCACGTCGAAGGCCAGCGCGATGTGCTCGGGGCCGAATTCTGCGAGCCACGCCGCCACCTCCTCGGGCGCTTCCACGGCTGCACTGCCCACGATCACGCGGGCCACGCCCAGTTCCAGCAGCTCCGCGGCGGTGGCACGCGTGCGCACGCCACCGCCCACCTGCAAGGCGATGCCGTGCTGGGTGGCCAGCGCGGCAATTGTCGCGCGGTTGGCGAGCACGCCATCCCGGGCGCCGTCCAGATCAACGATGTGCAGCCACGGCGCGCCGAGCGCGCGATAGCGCTGCAGCAGTTCATGCGGTTCATGGGCGTAGCGGGTCTCGGCAGCAAAATCACCCCTGAGCAGGCGCACGCACCGCCCGCCGCGCAGATCGATGGAGGGGATGAGGAGCATCTACTGCTCCAGGAAATTCCGCAGCAGACGCGCGCCCGCGCCAGCCGAACGCTCGGGATGAAACTGCACGCCGTGAAAGTTCTGGCGCCGGACGACCGCACTCACGGGGAGGCCGTAGGCCGTGGCGGCAGTGGTGTATTCATCGACGGGCGCCGCGTAGCTGTGCGCAAAATAGAAATGGTCGCCTTGACCCAGCCCGGCCAGCAGCGGGCTCTCGCGCAGGTGCTGGCAGGTATTCCAGCCCATGTGCGGTACGGGCTGGCCCCGGCCCGATGACAGGCGGCACACCCTGCCCGGAAACAGCCCCAGCCCCGCGGTGTCTCCCTCCTCCGAACGCGCGTACAACAGCTGCATCCCCAGACAGATCCCCAGCACCGGCTGCCGCAGATTCCGGATGCAGTCGATGAGTCCGGCAGCGCGGAGCCTCGCCATGGCATCGGCGGCAGCTCCGACGCCCGGCAGCAGCACACGCGGTGCCGCAGCGACCGTCGCCGGATCGGCGCTGACCAGGCTGCGCGCGCCGAGCCGATCGAGGGCGTAGCGGAGCGAGGCGAGATTGGCTCCGCCATTTTCGATGATGACCACCTCGATCTCGCTCACGGCAGAGCGCTCGCACAGGGGCGTCTCACAGGGCGGCATCTCACAGAATACCCTTGGTGCTGGGCACGCCCTGACCGTCGCGACACAGCGCAGGCCGCAGGGCACGGCCCACACCCTTGAAGCAGGCCTCGATCATGTGGTGCGTATTCTCACCCCGCACGCTCAGGTGCAGGGCGCAGCCAAGCGCGTCGCTCAGCGAGCGGAAAAAATGCGGCACCAGTTCCGTCGGCAATGCACCCACCTGTTCGCGGCCAAATTGCCCCTCGAAGAGAAAATAGGCGCGACCCGACAGATCGATGGCCACCTGCGCCTCCGCTTCATCCATCGCGAGCAGGAAACCGTAGCGGCCAATGCCGGACTTGTCACCGAGGGCCTGGCGCAGGGCGCCGCCGAGGGCCAGGGCGCAGTCTTCGACGGTGTGGTGCTCATCGATCTGCAGATCGCCCTGGCAGTCCAGTTGCAGGCCAAAATCCCCGTGCCTGGCGAGCTGCTCGAGCATGTGATCTAGGAAGCCGATGCCGGTGCTGGCGCGGAACGCCTTATCGCCATCGAGCTCCACCGTCACCTCGATGGCGGTCTCCCGCGTGCGCCGCTCGACGCGCGCGCGACGGGCCAGCAGGGCGCACACGACTTCCGGCCAGGATTCGCCAGCCCCTGCCGGCTGCCGCACCCGCAGACCCCGCACGCCGAGGTTGGCTGCGAGCTGCAGGTCGCTGTCGCGATCACCGATCACCGCGCTGCGCGCGGCGTCGAAACCGTGGGTGTGCCGCCACTCGCGCAGCAACCCGGTCTGCGGCTTGCGGCAATCGCAGCCGTCCCCGGCCCGGTGCGGGCAGATGCAGATCGCATCGAAGGCGATTCCCTGCGCAGTGAGGGTGCGCAGGATGAATTCCTGGCAGCGCTCGAAGTCGGCGCGCGGAAACGTCGCCGTGCCGAGACCGTCCTGGTTGCTCACCATGACGAAGCGGTAGCCCGCGTCCCGCAGGGCCGCCAGCGCGGCAAACACCCCGGGAAGGAAGCGGATCTTCTCCAGCGCGTCGACCTGCGCGTCGGCAGGCTCTTCCACCAGCGTGCCATCGCGGTCGATGAACAGGGTCGGCGCGGATTCGGGGGCTGCTGCACTCATGTGAGGCTCGCGAGCAAGCGATCGTTCTGATCCGGCGTGCCGACACTGATGCGCAGGGCCTGTCCGAGGGTGGGCGCACGCCGCAGGTCGCGCACGAGCAGTCCCGCCCCGTGCGCGCGCGCCAGCACCGCGGCGGCGTCAGTGAACTCGACCAGCAGAAAATTCGCGGCGCTCGGCCAGACCCGCATCACGCCCGGCCGCCCGGCCAGCTCGACGGCGAGCCGTTCGCGTTCCCGCCTCAGGGCCCGTAACCGCTCATGGACCACGGCGAGATGCTCCGCCTGCAGCGTGCGCAACACGGCCTCAATGGTCAATTGCGTAATCGCGTAGGGCGGGATGACCCGCTTCAGCAGCGCGATGATATCCGGGTGCGCCAGCAGCACACCGCAGCGTGCACCGGCCAGCGCGTAGGCCTTGGACAAGGTGCGCAGCACGACCAGACCTGGATGGGCGCTGAGCTCCGTGCTCAGGGAAGGCGCTCCGGAGAACTCCAGATAAGCTTCATCGACCACCAGCAGCGCGCGCCCCGCCAGCGCGCGCGCGCAATTCAGCACGGTCGTGCGATCGAGGAGATTGCCGGTCGGATTGTTGGGCGTACACAGGTACACCAGTCGCACGTCCGGCGTCAGCGCGGCCAGCAGTGCGGGCAGGTCCAACCCATAGCCCGCCTCGCGCCGCAGCGGCACCTCAATGATCGCCGCACCCTGGATGCGCGCGGCGAGGCTGTACATGCCAAAGGTCGGGGGCGTAACCAGCACGGCGTGCCTGCCGTCGCGGCAGTAGGCACGCGTCAGCAGGTCGATCGCCTCATCGCTCCCCCGGCAAGGCAGGACGGAAGCGGCGCCGAGCCCGTACAGCGCGGCCAGCCGCAGGGCGAGCTCACGCGGGTGCGGCTCCGGATATCGATTGAGGCCCGCCTCACTCGGATCGAGCGGCGCGCGCCACGGCAGCTCATTGGCGTGCAGGCGCACCAGGCCGGGTTCCCAGCTGGCGTGCGCGTAGGGCTGCAGGGCCTGAATTTCAGGGCGCGCCAGCGCGGTGATCCAGTTCATGGCTGCTGCCCGGCGCGCAGCGCCGCCATGCCGCGCAGCCGCTCCAGCCGCACGTCCACGGCGGCGGCGTGCGCCTCGAGTCCCTCCAGGCGCGCGAGCGTGTCGGCCGTCGGGCCGAGCCGCTCCAGGCCCGCGGTGCTGAGCTCCTGCACCGTCATCCGGCGCACGAAATCGCTCACCGACAGGCCGCTGTAGGCGCGCGCGTACCCGCAGGTGGGCAGCACGTGATTGGTGCCGGAGCAGTAATCGCCCAGCGGTTCCGGGGACCAGTGACCGAGGAAGACCGAGCCGGCGGTGGTGATCGAGCCGAGCAGCGCGCGCGGCGCGCGCGTCTGGATCAGCAGGTGCTCGGGCGCGTAGCTCTCGGCAATGGCCACGGCCGTGGCCAGATCGGGCACCACGATCAATCGCGCTGCGGCCAGCGACTGCTCGAGAACGGCCCGGCGCGGCTGGCCCGGCACGAGCGCTATGAGCTGCTCGGAAACGGCACGGACCAGCCCGGCGGAGGTGCTCACCAGCAGCACCTGTGCATCGGGGTCATGCTCCGCCTGCGCCAGCAGATCGAGGGCCACGAAAGTCGCGTCCGCGCTCTCGTCTGCGATCACCATCACCTCAGAGGGCCCGGCCGGCATATCCATCGCCGCGCCATCCGGATCGGCGGCGCACAGCTGCTTGGCGGCCGTGACCCAGCGATTACCGGGACCAAAGATCTTCGCGACCCTGGGAATACTCGCGGTGCCATAGGCCATCGCTGCGATGGCCTGCGCGCCACCCACCTTGAACACGGAGTCGATGCCGCACAGGCGCGCCACGACCAGCACCGCCGGATCGGCCGTGCCATCGCGGCGCGGCGGCGTGCACAGCACCCGCTGCGGGCAGCGCGCGATGCCAGCGGGCACCGCCAGCATGATCGCCGTCGAAGGGAGCGGTGCGGAGCCGGCCGGCACATACAGACCGACGGCCTGGATGGGTCGGACCAGCTGCTCGCAATGCACTCCCGGTTGTGTCTCCAGGCTGGCCTCACGCGGTGACAGCGCGCGATGAAAGGTCGTGACATTCTCAATCGCAATGCGCAACGCGCCGAGCGCCTCGGGCGCGAGCTGCGACCCGGCCGCCGCCCACTCCGCCTCTGACACCTGCAGCAGGCCCGGCTCGGCCCGGTCGAACTCGCGGTTGTAGGCGTGCAGGGCCGCATCGCCGTCGCGGCGCACCGTCGCGATGATCTCCCGCACCTGCCGGAGCAGGCCGGATGGGTCCGCCGCCGGTGGGCGCGCCAGCGCGGCGCGGCGATCGGCGGCACCCAGACTCTTCCAGTCGAGCCACTCCATGCTCAGGCCAGCATCTTCTCGACCGGCAGGACCAGCACGGCGCTGGCCCCCACTTTCTTCAGGCTCTCGAGGGTTTCCCAGAACACGTTTTCGCGGCACACCGCGTGCACCACGACGCGCTCGGGGTGGCCTTCGAGCGGGATGATGGTCGGCGACTCGCTCCCCGGCAGGAGCTTGCGGATCGCCGGCAGCGCAGCCCGTGGCGCGTGCAGCATGATGTACTTGCTCTCCTTGACCTGCTCCACGCCGTCGATGCGCATCAGCAAGCGTCCGACCCACTCGCTCTTGACGGCCGACAGGATCACCGGTGTGCGAATAAGTACGGCGTGGCTTTCCAGCACCGTGTAGACCTCGCGGAGGTGATTGGCCTGCAGGGTCGAGCCGCTGGAAACCAGATCACAGATCAGATCGGCCCTTCCCAGGCGCGGCGCGATCTCCACCGCGCCCGACAGCGTGACGATCTGGGCGGTGATGCGCTGGCTCTTGAGAAACTGGTCCAGCATGAAAGGAAAGGTGGTCGCGATGCGCTTGCCGCGGAGCGATTCCAGGCCGTCGAAGGCCGCGCCCTCGGGCACCGCCAGCGCGAGCCGGCAGCGGCCGAAATCCAGGTCCCGCACCGTTTCAAAGCGGGCGCTGGCGCCGCGGGCCTCCAGCTCGAGGCGCCGCTCTTCGAGCACGTTCAGGCCCACCAGTCCGAGATCGCAGACGTCTTCCTGCACCAGATCCGGAATGTCGTCATCGCGCACGAACAGCACATCGAGCGGCATGTTCTCGCCAAAACCCATCAGCTGATCCTTGCCGCGCGAGAGCTTGAGGCCGCAGCGGACGAGCAGGTCGAGCGACGGATCGGTCAGGCGCCCGGATTTCTGCACCGCGAGTTTGAGACGCGGCTCCTTATCCACGGGGAGGACCGCCGAGCCGTTTGCTGGCGAGTGCATAGCCACCGTTCCCCTGCGCCAGGTAGCGCGCGACGCGGCCGATGGTGGTCACGCTGACACCGGTGTGATCGTGGATCTCACGATAGGGCAGCCCGCGCTCGAGATCGCGGACCACGGCCCAGCGGTCCGCCATTGCCTGCAGCTCAGCCGGCGTGCACAGATCGCGCAGGAAGGCGCGGCACTCCTCCACGCTGTGCAGCGTCAGCAGCGCCTCGGCCAGGCGCTGCTCGGCCAGGGATTCCTGGCGGCTGGAATAGTCCTTGTGGGGTTTCATGGGTTGTAATACTGTATTAATGCGTTAATACATGATACCACGGTGTGCGCCCCTGTGCATTTCCCTCGTGATAATTCCGCTCAAACAACAACTTGCGCACGCTTCCGGCGAACCTGCCTGATGAAGGAAGCCGGGAAAGCGGCTAGACTGGCGGCCGGGCGGGGCGCGGGGTGCCGGCCTGCGTCGCTCGGACGGTTCCGGGCGCTGACGTGAGAGCCGAGAAATGACTGATTTTCCTGCCGGCCAGCGGCGATTCGCGCGCATCGATCGCCTTCCGCCCTATGTCTTCAACGTCACTGCCGAGCTGAAGCTGGCCGCCCGCCGGCGCGGTGAGGACATCATTGACCTGAGCATGGGCAACCCCGACGGGGCGACTCCGGCGCACATCGTGGCCAAGCTCATTGATGTGGCCCAGCGTCCGGACACCCACGGCTACTCCACTTCCAGAGGCATACCACGGCTGCGACGGGCCATCTCGCACTGGTACGAGCAGCGCTATGGGGCGGCCATCGACCCGGACAGTGAGGCGGTCGTCACCATCGGCTCCAAGGAAGGCCTGGCCCACCTGATGCTCGCCACGCTGGGTCGGGGTGACACCGTCCTCGTCCCGGACCCGAGCTACCCGATCCACATGTACGGCGCCGTGATTGCCGGTGCCGACATCCGTGCCGTGCCGATAGCCCCGGACACCGATTTTTTTGCCGATCTGGAGCAGGCGATTCGGGACACCGATCCAAAACCCAAACTGATCGTCCTGGGCTTTCCCTCCAACCCGACGGCCATGTGTGTGGAGCTCGATTTTTTCGAGCGCGTCATCGCGCTCGCACGCCAGCATGACATCCTGGTGGTGCATGATCTGGCCTATGCCGACATCGTGTTCGATGGCTGGAAGGCACCCTCGATCATGCAGGTGCCGGGGGCCAAGGAGGTCGCGGTCGAGTTCTTCACCCTCTCCAAGAGCTACAACATGGCGGGGTGGCGGATCGGTTTCATGGCCGGCAATCGAGAGCTGGTCAGCGCGCTGGCGCGGATCAAGAGCTATCACGACTACGGGATCTTCACCCCGCTGCAGGTAGCGGCCATTGCGGCACTCGAAGGCGATCAGCAGTGCGTGAAGGACATCGTGGCGCAGTACCAGGACCGGCGCGATGTGCTGGTGAAGGGCCTGCACGAGGCAGGGTGGCCCGTGGAGTTGCCCAGGGCCTCGATGTACGTCTGGGCGCGAATCCCGGAACGCTACCGCGCGCTCGGCTCGCTGGAGTTCTCGAAGCTGCTGCTGGCGCAGGCCAAGGTTTGCGTATCACCGGGCATCGGATTTGGCGACAATGGCGATGGTCATGTGCGGTTCGCGCTGATCGAGAACGAGAACCGCATCCGCCAGGCCATCAGGGGCATCAAGGCGATGTTGCGAAACTAGCACTGGCCTGCCTGCTGGCTCCTGGCGTCAGTTGAGGATCTATGCCCAAGTTCTCCCCAGTCTCCGTATTGCTGATCGGCCTGGTCGCGCAACCCGCGCTTGCTCGAGGCTGTCTGGATTCCTCCGCACCGCTGTGGAATCTCGCCACCCAGCACGACTACAGACAGGAACGCTCTTCGAGTTACGACCGCCGGGGTGGCAACGACGACGCTCGTTCAATACCGCCGGGCGAGACGCTCACCGTATTGGACGAGTCCGGGCCCGGCGTGCTCACGCACATCTGGTTCACCATCTCCAGCCCTGAAGAGCTGCATTTGAAGAAACTCGTACTGCGAATGTATTGGGACGGCGAGGCTACGCCCAGTGTCGAGACGCCGATTGGTGATTTCTTCGGGCTGGGCCTGGGTGAATACTACCTCTATCAGTCCATTCCCCTGTCGGTAGGCGCGGACAACGCGCTCAACGCCTATTTCGTGATGCCATTCCGGAAACACGCCCGCATGACCATCACCAACGAGGGCACAAAAAAGACCGACGCGCTTTATTTCAATATTGATTTCCGCAGCTGCGCCGAACCGCTCCCCTCCTCCACGCTCTACTTTCACGCGCAGTATCGTCAAGCCGCGCCCGCCCATGGCTGGACCGGTGACTGGAAGCACAATAGTGATCCAGACGTGAACAATCGCCCGAATCTCACGGGCGAGGACAATTACGTCTGGATGCACGCCACGGGTCGCGGCCAGTTTGCCGGTGTCACCATGTCCGTGCTGCAGAATCAGGACGAATGGTGGGGCGAGGGCGACGACATGTTTTTCGTCGACGGGGAGACCCGGCCCTCGATCAACGGCACTGGCGCTGAAGACTATTTCCTCGGGGCCTGGGGCTTTCGTACGCACGCTTTCGCCTACGGACTCTACGGCGCACCCATCA
>DASWFL010000264.1:0-5524 GCA_036394255.1 Steroidobacteraceae bacterium | reverse complement strand
CCGACCGCCGCTGCTACTGCGCTTGCGGGCCATGCGGCACCTATGCCTGCTCGACCACGATGCGCGCCGACAACACGCCCTCGATCTGCCGGATGCCCGAAACCAGCGCCGTGTCGACCACACCGTCCGTATCGATCAGCGTATAGGCGTACTCGCCGCGCGACTTGTTAAGCAGGTCCGCAATATTGATGCCGGCGCGGGCCAGGTGGGTGGAGATCTGTCCGACCATGTTCGGAACGTTGCGATTGGCGACGGAGATGCGCGTGGTACCGGGCGTCCGCGGCAGCAGGGCCTCGGGAAAATTCACTGAATTGCGCACGTTGCCATTCTCCAGGAAGTCACGCAACGCCTCGGCCGCCATGATGGCGCAATTATCCTCCGCATCGCCGGTCGAGGCGCCCAGGTGCGGCAACGCGACCACGCGCGCCTGAGCCTTGAGTGCATTGCTGGGGAAATCGCAGACGTAGGCGTGCAGGCGCCCGGCATCGAGGGCGGCCACCACGTCCGCCTCGTTGACGATCTGCGCGCGGGCGAAATTCAGCACCACGCCGCCCGGCCGCATCAGCTTCAGGCGCGCCGCATTCACCAGACCGCGGGTCTGCTCGTTGAGCGGCACGTGCACCGTCACCACATCGGCGCGGGCGAACAGATCATCGAGCGACAGGGCCTGCTGGACCGCGGAGGACAGTTGCCAGGCGCGCTGCACGGTGATCTGCGGGTCGTAGCCCAGCACCTGCATGCCCAGGCCCTGGACCGTGTTGGCCACCTCCACGCCGATGGCACCGAGGCCGATCACCCCGACCGTGCGCCCGGGCAGCTCGAAGCCCACGTAGTCCTTCTTGCCCTTCTCGACCGCGGCGTCGAGCGCTGCATCGTCGCCCTGGAGCGAGCGCGCGAAATTCCACGCCTGGCAGATGTTGCGCGCCGCCAGCAGCAGGGCCGCGAGCACCAGTTCCTTCACGGCGTTGGCGTTCCCGCCCGGCGCGTTGAAGACCGGGATGCCCAGCGCACTGAGTGCCGCCACCGGAATATTGTTGGTGCCGGCGCCGGCACGGGCCACCGCCAGGAGCGATTCAGGCAGTGCGTATCCGTGCATGTCGGCCGAACGCAGCAGTATGGCGTGCGGCTGGTGCACTTCCGCGGCGACCTCGTAGCGCTGGCCCGGGAGCTTGTCCAGGCCACGCCGGCTGATATTGTTGAGGGTGAGAATGCGATAGCTCATGTCAGCCGTTCCGCCGTGCGAATTCGCGCATGTACTCGACCAGCACGTCAACCCCTTCCGGCGGCATGGCGTTATAGAGGCTGGCGCGCATGCCCCCGACGGAGCGATGACCCTCGAGATTGACCAGGCCGGCCTCGCGCGCTCCGGTGATGAAGCTCTGGTCCAGTTCAGGCCTTGCCAGCGTGAAGGGCACGTTCATCCAGGAGCGGCTCGCTGGCGCGACCGGATTGCGATAAAAATCCGACTCGTCAATGGCCCGATAGAGCTTCCCGGCTTTGGCCCGGTTGCGCTCGCCCATGCGCACCACTCCACCCTGCCGCTGCAGCCACTTGAACACCAGCCCGGCGACATACCAGGCGAAGGTGGGGGGCGTGTTCATCATCGAACCGTCGTCCGCGACGAGCCTGTAGTTGAGCACCGAAGGTGTCTCCGGCCGCGCCCGGCCCAGCAGCTCTTCACGGACGATGATTACGCACAGCCCCGCCGGACCGATATTCTTCTGGGCGCCGGCGTAGATGAGCGCAAAGCGGCTGACGTCGATCGGACGCGACAGGATCGTCGAGGACAGGTCGGCGATGAGGGGCGCCTCGACCTGCGGCACGAACGGGAATTCCACGCCGCCAATCGTCTCGTTGGGCGTGTAGTGCAGGTAGGCCGCGCCGCGGCTGAGCTTCCACCCCGCCTGTGCCGGCACGTCGTGGTAATCGTTGCTCGCGCCGTCCGCCGCCACGTTCACCTGGCAGTAGCGCTGCGCCTCGCTCAGCGCCTTCTTCGACCAGTGCCCGGTGTTGACGTAATCGACGACGCTTGCCGGAGTCGTCAGGTTCAGCGGTATGGCCGCGAATTGCCCCGTGGCCCCGCCCTGGAGGAACAACACCTTGTAGCTGGCGGGAACGCCCAGGAGCTCGCGCAGGTCCGCTTCAGCCTCGGCGGCACAGGCCACGAAAGCCTTGCTCCTGTGGCCGGCCTCCATCACCGACAGGCCGCGACCCTGCCAGTCGGTCAGCTCGTCACGGACCTGTTGCAGGACTTCCAGGGGCAGAACGGCCGGACCAGGAGAGAAATTGAATACGCGCACGGGACTCCTCAACAGGATGAAGGGCGGATCGCGGATTGAAGCCAGGAAGCGTTCAGTCTAGCAAGGTCGCGGCTACAGTGGATTCGCATCCTCAGCGCCGCTCATGCCTTCGGGCCCGACGGCTTCACCGGCACCCTCGCCTTCGCCGTTCTCCAGGCCCTCGACGCGCTCTATGCCCGTGAGCCTTTCGCCCTCGGCCAGGCGCATCAGGCGTACGCCCTGCGTATTCCGGCCTACGACTGAAATATCGCGCACGGGCGTGCGCACCAGCGCCCCGGTCGAACTGATGAGCATAAGCTCATGCGCGTTTTCGACCTGAAGCGCCGCCACCATGTCACCGTTCCGTTCGCTGGTCTGCAGGGCAATGACGCCCTGCCCGCCGCGACTGTGGGCGGGAAATTCCTCGAGCGGCGTGAGCTTGCCGTAGCCGCTCTCCGAAGCCGTGAGGATGTGGCCCTCGCCGAGGGCGATCAGCGCGATCAGGCGCTGCCCCAGCCCCAGGCGCACGCCGCGCACGCCGGTGGCGTCGCGGCCCATCGGCCGGACTTCCTGTTCCTGGAAGCGGATCGCCTTGCCCCCGCTGGTGCACAGCAGGATCTCGCGGGTGCCGTCGGTCAGCGCGACGCCCACCAGGTGATCGTCGACCTGCAGGTCCACGCCGATGATGCCCGACGCGCGCGGGCGCGAGAACGCCGCCAGCGGCGTCTTCTTGACGGTACCGAGGCTCGTGGCCATGAAGACGAAATGCTGCTCGTCGAACTGCTTGACCGGCAGCAGCGCGTTGATCTTCTCCCCGGCTTCCAGCGGCAGCAGGTTGACGATGGGCTTGCCCCGCGAGCCGCGGCCGGCCTGCGGCAATTCGAAGACCCGCAGCCAGTAGACCTTGCCGCGGTTGGAAAAGCACAGCAGCGTGTCGTGGGTGTGGGCGATGAAGAATTTCTCGACGAAGTCCTCATCCTTGACTGCGGTGGCCGACTTGCCGCGCCCGCCGCGGCGCTGCGCCTGGTAGTCCGAGACCGGCTGGGCCTTGGCGTAGCCGGCGTGGGAGAGCGTCACCACCATGTCCTGGGGTTCGATCAGGTCTTCGGTCGAGAGATTCAGGTGATCACGGCTGATCTCCGTGCGCCGCTCATCACCGTAGGTGTCGCGTATTTCCACCAGCTCGGCACGGATCTCCCTGGTGAGGCGGTCCGGAACGGCGAGGATCTCGCCCAGGTCGACGATGCGGGTCAGCAGGTCGCGGTATTCGCCGACGATCTTGTCCTGCTCCAGCCCCGTAAGCCGATGCAGGCGCATGTCGAGGATCGCCTGGGCCTGCACCTCGCTCAGGCGGTACCAGCCCGCGTTCAGGCCATACTCGCTCGGCAGCTTGTCGGGGCGCGAGGCGGTGGGACCGGCGCGCTCGAGCATGGCGGCCACCGCCCCCGGTGCCCAGTCCCGGCTCATCAGGGCTGCGCGTGCCTCGAGCGGCGCAGCGGCCGCCTTGATCACCGCGATGATCGCATCGATGTTGGCGAGCGCCACCGCGAGCCCTTCGAGTACGTGGGCACGCTCGCGCGCCTTGCGCAGCTCGAACACCGTGCGGCGCGTGACCACTTCGCGGCGATGGCGCAGAAAGGCGTCGAGCAGGTCGCGCAGGCCCATGAGCCTGGGCTGGCCATCCTGGAGCGCGACCATGTTGATGCCGAACACCGTTTCCATCGGTGTCTGCGCATAGAGGTTGTTGAGCACGATCTCCGCGACCTCGCCGCGCTTGAGCTCGACCACCACCCGCATCCCGTCCTTGTCGGATTCATCGCGCAACCCGTCCTGCGCGATGCCATCGAGCAGCTTTTCGCGCACCAGGTCGGCGATGCGCTCGATCAGGCGCGCCTTGTTGACCTGATACGGCAGCTCCGTCACGACGATGGCCTGGCGCCCGCTCTTGCCATCGATCTCCTCGACGGTGGCACGGGCACGGATCGACAGGCGGCCGCGGCCGCTCTTGTAGGCGGTGGCGATTTCCTGCGCGCCGTTGATGATGCCGCCGGTCGGAAAATCGGGGCCCGGGACGATCTGCATCAGGCCGGCCAGCGTGATGGCCGGGTCATCGAGCAGCGCCAGGCAGGCCGTGACGATCTCGGTCAGGTTGTGCGGCGGGATATTGGTCGCCATGCCGACCGCGATTCCAGAGGAACCGTTGACCAGCAGGTTCGGCACGCGGGTGGGCAACACCGCCGGTTCCGTCTCCGACTCGTCGTAATTCGGCACGAAATCGACGGTTTCCTTGTCGATATCGGCCAGCAGCTCGTGCGCCAGCTTCGACATGCGCACTTCGGTGTAGCGCATGGCGGCGGGGGCGTCGCCGTCCACGGAGCCGAAGTTTCCCTGGCCGTCGACCAGGATGTAGCGCATGGAAAAATGCTGCGCCATGCGCACGATGGTGTCGTAGACGGCGGTATCGCCGTGCGGGTGATACTTGCCGATGACATCGCCGACGACGCGCGCCGATTTCTTGTAGGGCTTGTTATACTCGTTGCCGAGCTCGCGCATCGCGTGCAGCACGCGCCGGTGCACGGGCTTCAGCCCGTCGCGCACGTCAGGCAGCGCGCGGCCGACGATCACGCTCATGGCGTAGTCGAGATACGACTGCCGCATCTCGTCTTCCAGGTTGACCGGCAGGATTTCGCGCGCTATTTCCATCATGAGCAAACCATGGTTTTTAGCCTCGAAAGTTTAACACATTGGCCCCTGCCCGGCCCGGCCGCGCGGGCTCCGGCGTACCTGCCCGGCGTGCGGCAAGCCGGCGTGTACCGATGAGCCTCGCACTGAATGTCGACGCGGCCGAGCTGGCGAAATTCGACGCCCTGGCGCACCAGTACTGGGACAGCTCCGGGCCGCTGCGCACACTGCACAGCCTCAATCCGGTGCGCGCCGCGTTCGTCGCGGCGCGCGTCCGGCTGGCCGGCGCGGCCGTGGCCGACGTCGGCTGCGGTGGCGGCCTGCTGTGTGAGGCACTGGCGCGACAGGGCGCGCGGGTCACGGGCATCGATCTGTCGGCAACGATGATCGAAGTGGCGACGCTCCACGCCGGGGCCGCCGGCCTGGCGATCGAGTATCGCCAGCAGTCCGCGGATTCACTGGCCGCGGCCGCGGCGGGGCAGTTCGATTGCGTGTGCTGCATGGAACTGCTCGAACACGTGCCCGAACCGGCGACGCTGGTCACCGAGCTGTCCCGGCTGCTG
>DASWFL010000263.1:0-11730 GCA_036394255.1 Steroidobacteraceae bacterium | reverse complement strand
CGGCCAGGTCCACTCGATCCCCGAGATCGCCGCCTTCATCCTCCAGGAGATGAAGGTGATCGCCGAGGCGCACATCGGCAGCCCCGTCGAGAAAGCGGTGATCACCGTCCCCGCCTACTTCAACGACAACCAACGCCAGGCGACCAAGGACGCCGGGCGCATCGCCGGGCTCAACGTCAAGCGCATCATCAACGAGCCCACGGCGGCGGCCCTGGCCTATGGCCTGGACAAGCAGGGCGGGGATCGCAAGATCGCCGTATACGACCTCGGTGGCGGCACCTTCGACATTTCGATCATCGAGATCGCGGAAGTCGACAAGGAGCGGCAGTTCGAGGTGCTCTCGACCAACGGCGACACTTTCCTGGGCGGTGAAGACTTCGACATGAAGATCATTCACTACCTGGCCGACGAGTTCCAGAAGGAATCGGGCGTGGATGTGCGCCGCGATCCGCTGGCCATGCAGCGCCTGAAGGAAACGGCCGAAAAAGCCAAGATCGAGCTGTCCTCGAGCCAGCAGACCGACGTCAACCTGCCTTACATCACCGCCGATGCCAGCGGACCGAAGCACCTGAGCGTCAAACTCACGCGCGCCAAGCTGGAATCGCTGGTCGAGGATCTGGTCAAGCGCACCATCGGACCGTGCCGCACGGCACTCAAGGACGCCGGGCTCGAGCCTTCGGCCGTGGCCGAGGTGATCCTCGTCGGTGGCCAGACCCGCATGCCGCTGGTGCAGAAATACGTGAAGGAGATTTTCGGCAAGGAGCCGCGCAAGGACGTCAATCCCGACGAGGCGGTCGCCGTAGGCGCCGCGGTGCAGGCGGGCGTGCTCTCTGGCGAGGTGAAGGACGTGCTGCTGCTCGACGTCACGCCCCTCTCGCTCGGCATCGAGACGCTCGGCGGGGTGCTGACCAAGCTCATCAACAAGAACACCACGATCCCGACCAAGGCGGCCAACGTCTTTTCAACCGCGGACGACAACCAGACGGCGGTCACCATTCACGTACTGCAGGGCGAGCGCGAGCGCGCGCAGGACAACAAGTCGCTGGGCAAGTTCGACCTGGCCGACATTCCCCCGGCGCCGCGCGGCATGCCGCAGGTCGAAGTCACCTTTGACATCGACGCCAACGGCATCCTGCACGTGTCGGCGAAGGACAAGGCTACCGGCAAGGAGCAGAAGATCATTATCAAGGCCTCCAGCGGCCTGAGCGAGGAGGAGATCAAGCGCATGGTCGGTGACGCCGAAGCCCATGCCGAGGAAGACCGGAAGTTCCGCGAGCTGGTCGAGATCCGCAACCGGGGCGATGCGATGCTGCATTCGGTGGAAAAGGCGCTGAAGGACCTGGGCGAAAAGGTCAGCGGCGAGGATCGTGCCAAGGCCGAAGGAGCCATGGCGGACCTGCGTTCGGTGCTGAAGGGGGATGAGGGTGAGGTCATCGCCAAGAAGACCGAAGCCCTGGCCACCGCCGCCGCCGGCATCGCCCAGCAGGCCTATGCGGCCGGACAGGGCGCGAGCGGTGCCGCGCCCGACGGCGCCGCGCCTGACTCGCGCGACGCCGAGGGACCCGCGGCGGGCAAGGACAATGTCGTCGACGCCGAGTTTGAGGAAGTGACGGAGAAGGACAAGAACCGGCGCGCATCCTGAGGTTCTGCCGCTAGACTCGCGCATGCCAAAATCCGATTACTACCGGCTTCTGGATGTAGCCCGCAACGCCAGCGAGGCAGATATCAAGAAGGCGTATCGCCGCCTGGCGATGAAATATCACCCGGACCGCAATCCGGAGGACAAGAGCGCGGAAGAGAGCTTCAAGGAGGCCAAGGAGGCCTACGAGGTACTGTCCGACGCCAGCAAGCGCGCGATCTATGATCAGCACGGTCACGCCGGGATCGACGCCGCGCGCCACGGTGGCGGCGGCCCCGGCTTCGGCGGCGCCGAGCAGTTCAGCGACATTTTCGGCGACGTCTTCGGCGACATCTTCGGTGGTGGCCGCCGGGGTGGCGCCCGCTCGCAGGTGTATCGCGGGGCCGACCTGCGCTACGACGTTGAGCTCGATCTGGCCGAGGCGGTCTTCGGGCGCACCCTGGAGATCGACCTGACCAAACTGGTCGAATGCGAGGTGTGCCACGGGAGCGGCGCCGCGAAGGGCAGCAGTCCCGTGCTGTGCGAGACCTGCGCCGGCTCGGGACAGGTGCGCGTGTCGCAGGGCTTCTTTACGCTGCAGCAGACCTGTCCGCAGTGCCGCGGCAGCGGGCGCATCATCCGCAATCCCTGCGATGCCTGCCTCGGACAGGGGCGGGTGCGCAAGCACAAGAAACTCGCGGTCAAGATTCCGCGCGGCGTCGACAACGGTGATCGCGTGCGCCTGGCCAGCGAAGGGGAGGCCGGGCGCAACGGCGGGCCGTCGGGCGACCTGTACGTCGAGGTGCACGTGCGCGAGCACCCGATCTTCGAGCGCGACGGGGCGCACCTGAGCTGTGAAGTGCCCCTGTCCTTCGCCACCGCGACGCTGGGCGGCACTGTCGATGTGCCCACCCTGGAAGGCGAGGTGAGTCTGAAGGTGCCGCCGGAATCGCAGTCGGGCCGGGTCTTTCGCCTCCGCGGCAAGGGTGTACAGCCGGCACGGGGGGGCGAGCAGGGCGATCTGTTCTGCCGCGTGGTGATCGAAACGCCGGTGAAGTTGTCGGCCGAGCAGCGCGAGCTGCTGCAGAAATTCGACGAGTCGCTGCGCCATGACGGCAGTCGCCATGCGCCACGGCAAAAGAACTTCCTGGAAGGCGTGAAGCGGTTTTTCAAGGCAGCGCCGTGATCCGCCTGGTCCTGATCGGCGTGACCGGCCGGATGGGTGCTGCGCTGGTCCGGCTGCTGCC
This sequence comes from Steroidobacteraceae bacterium, assembly GCA_036394255.1. Classification (GTDB taxonomy): domain Bacteria; phylum Pseudomonadota; class Gammaproteobacteria; order Steroidobacterales; family Steroidobacteraceae; genus FEN-1191. Next base: position 8,865 of record DASWFL010000263.1, on the reverse strand, counting down.
GCAGTTTCCACAACTGCAGCTCCAGGGCGCAATCGCCGGGCCCGACAGCCCTCATCTGGGCCGTGACTGTGGCGAGCTGGCTGGCCTGGCTCCGATCGGCGTGCCGGTCCAGTCCGATCTGGCCGGCGTGCTGCGCGGGGCGGGCCTGGCCATCAGCTTCTCTTCGGCCCAGGCCGCCCCCGCACAGGCGCGGGCCTGCGCCGCGGCCGGCGTTCCGCTGCTGATGGGCACCACGGGCCTGACACCCGAGGCCAGGGCGGCACTCGAGGAGGCCGCGCGGTCGATTCCCGTCCTGGCGGCCGCCAACACGAGCCTGGGCGTGACCTTGCTGGAGGAGCTGGTGCGCTGGGCGGCCGCAGTATTACCGGCCGATTTCGACATCCGGGTCCAGGACACGCACCATCGCGACAAGCGGGATGCGCCCTCGGGCACCGCTCTGGCGTTGGGTGCGGCGGCCGCGGAAGGCCGAAAAGGCGCTGAGGCCATCGATTATGCTGCAGTGCGGGGAGGGGACGTCGTGGGCGATCACGAAGTCCAGTTCCTGGGTCCGGGGGAGCGGTTGCGGTTCGGGCATACCGTGACGGACCGCACGGTTTTCGCACGGGGCGCCCTCCGGGCAGGCAGCTGGCTCGCCCTGCAGCCGGCCGGCGCCTACCGCATGGCGGACGCCCTGGAAATATAAATTCCTGCGCGGGGACGCGAAGATTTCACTAAGCCCATAAATCTCAAAAGGAAATCAGGCGCATTTTTGCCCTGAAAAGGCCTGAATGCGCATGGACAGACCCGGCTGCGATCCTTAGAATTTCTCGCGTAATCCGATTGTCGGGTTAGTCCGCACAAGGCGGGGGGCGTTCCAAAAGAACTCCTCCCGCTTTGTGCATATACGCACCGGAAACACTCTGTGCGTGTCCGGCGGCGAGCGCTTCGCTGGAGGGGAATGGCGTACGTGATTTCACCGGCGGTGCTGGCTTTGGCGGATGGCAGCATCTTCCGTGGCCAGTCCATCGGCGCCAGCGGCAACACCACCGGCGAAGTCGTCTTCAATACCGCCATCACCGGCTACCAGGAAATTCTCACCGATCCGTCCTACGCCCGGCAGATCGTCACTCTCACTCATCCGCACGTCGGCAACACCGGCACCACGCCTGAAGACATGGAATCCGGGCAGGTCTATGCCGCGGGCCTGGTGATTCGCGATCTGTCGATGCTCGCCAGCAGCTGGCGCTCCGAGTGCCCGCTGGGGGAGTTTCTGCAGCGCAGTCGCACGGTGGCGATCGCGGGCCTCGATACGCGCCGCCTGACGCGACGGATTCGTGAGGGCGGTGCGCAGGCCGGCTGCATCATGACCGGCGAAAAGCTCGACGAAGCGGCGGCGGTCCGGGCGGCGAAGCGCTTTCCCGGCCTCAAGGGCATGGATCTCGCCAAAGTGGTGACGACGCGCGAGGCCTACCAGTGGAACGAGGGCGGGATCGATCGCAACGGCGAACGTCCGGTCGTCCGCGCGCAGCAGCGGCTCCACGTCGTGGCCTACGACTACGGCATCAAGCGCAACATCCTGCGTCTGCTCGCTGACCAGGGCTGCCGCGTCACCGTGGTGCCCGCGACGATGAGCGCCGAGGAGGCGATCGCACTGCGGCCGGACGGCATCTTTCTGTCGAACGGCCCTGGGGATCCGGAACCCTGCGACTATGCGATCCGCGCCATCGGCGACCTGCTGAATACCGAGACGCCCATCTTCGGCATCTGCCTGGGGCATCAGTTGCTGGCCCTCGCGAGCGGAGCGCGCACCGTGAAAATGAAATTCGGGCACCACGGCGCCAATCACCCGGTGCACGAGCTGGCCACGGGGCGCGTCCTGATCACCAGCCAGAATCATGGTTTTGCGGTGGACGAATCGAGCCTGCCGGAAAACCTCGTCGCGACGCATCGCTCGCTCTTTGACGGCAGTCTCCAGGGCGTCGCGCGCACCGACCGCGCGGCCTTCAGTTTCCAGGGCCACCCGGAGGCCAGCCCCGGCCCGCATGACCTGCGGCCGCTGTTCGAAGCCTTCACCCAGGCGATGCTGCGGCGGCTCCAGACGCTGCTGCGCACGGCGCGCCTGGCGGTCCGTCGCCAGGTCGCCGAAGGCTGAAGGACCTGAAGGGCCGCGCCAGCGCCCGCCACTCATGCCAAAACGCACTGACATCCACAGCATCCTGATCATCGGGTCCGGGCCCATCATCATCGGCCAGGCCTGTGAGTTCGACTACGCGGGCGCCCAGGCCTGCAAAGCTCTGCGGGAGGAAGGGTATCGCGTCGTGCTGGTGAATTCGAATCCGGCAACGATCATGACGGATCCGGAAATGGCCGACGCCATCTATATCGAGCCGGTGAACTGGCGCACGGTCGCCAGCATCATCGAGAAGGAGCGGCCCGACGCGCTGCTGCCGACCATGGGCGGGCAGACGGCGCTCAACACCGCGCTCGATCTGGTTCGCGAAGGCGTGCTGGAGAAATTCGGGGTCGAGCTGATCGCCGCCTCCCGCGCCGCCATCGACATGGCGGAGGATCGCGAACAGTTCCGCAATGCCATGCGTGAGATCGGCCTGGCGACGCCCGATTCGCAGATCGCCCGCACCCTGGAGGGGGCGATCGCGGTCCAGTCCAACTTCGGCTTCCCGGTGGTGGTGCGGCCCTCCTTCACCATGGGCGGGAGCGGCGGTGGCATCGCCTACAACCGCGAGGAATTCGAGACCATCGTGGCGCGCGGCCTGGAGGCCTCCCCCACGCACGAAGTGCTGATCGAGGAATCGGTCATCGGCTGGAAGGAATTCGAGATGGAGGTCGTGCGCGACAAGGCCGACAACTGCATCATCATCTGCTCGATCGAGAACCTCGATCCGATGGGCGTGCACACCGGCGATTCGATCACCGTGGCGCCGGCGCAGACGCTCACCGACAAGGAGTACCAGCGCATGCGCGACGCCTCGATCGCGGTCCTGCGCAAGATCGGCGTCGAAACCGGCGGTTCCAACGTGCAGTTCGCGGTCAATCCGGACGACGGGCGCCTGCTCGTGATCGAGATGAACCCGCGGGTGTCGCGCTCCTCGGCCCTGGCGTCCAAGGCGACCGGGTTCCCGATCGCCAAGGTCGCCGCCAAGCTGGCGGTGGGCTATACCCTGGACGAGCTGCGCAACGAGATCACCGGCGGGGCCACGCCCGCTTCCTTCGAGCCCACGATCGATTACGTGGTCACCAAGCTGCCGCGCTTCACTTTCGAGAAATTCCCGGCGGCGAACAACCGCCTGACGACCCAGATGAAATCGGTGGGCGAGGTCATGGCGATCGGCCGCACCTTCCAGGAGTCGCTCCACAAGGCCCTGCGCGGGCTGGAGACCGGCCTCGATGGGCTCGATCCGATCCTGGTGCTGCCGCTCAGCGAGGAGGGCGCCACCCAGCTGGCCCATGAACTGCGGGCGCCCGGCGCCGATCGCCTGCTGTACGTGGCTGACGCGATGCGGGCCGGCTGGACGCTGGAGCGCATCCAGGAGCTGACCGGTATCGATTCCTGGTTCCTGGCGCAGATCGCCGATCTGGTGGCCGAGGAGACGCAGCTGCGGCGCGAGGGCGAGAAATCCCTCGGTGTCGAGCGCCTCCGCGCCCTGAAGCGCAAGGGTTTCTCGGATCGGCGACTGGCGACGCTGACCCTCAGCAGCGAGCAGCAGATCCGCACGCGCCGGCGTGAGTTCGGCGTCCTGCCGGTCTACAAGCGCGTCGACACCTGCGCCGCGGAGTTCGGCACGGCCACCGCCTACCTGTATTCCACCTACGAGGAAGAGTGCGAGGCGGCTCCCAGCAACCGGCGCAAGATCATGATTCTCGGCGGCGGGCCGAACCGCATCGGCCAGGGCATCGAGTTTGATTACTGCTGCGTGCACGCGGCGCTGGCGTTGCGCGAGGACGGGTTCGAGACCCTCATGGTCAACTGCAACCCGGAAACGGTGTCCACCGATTTCGACACGTCCGACCGGCTGTATTTCGAGCCCCTGACACTGGAGGATGTGCTCGAGGTCATCAATAAGGAGCGCCCCGAGGGCGTGATCGTGCAGTTTGGCGGCCAGACGCCGCTGAAGCTGGCCCGTGCGCTCGAGGCCGCCGGCGCGCCGATCATCGGCACCACCCCTGATTCGATCGACATTGCCGAGGATCGTGAGCGCTTCCAGCAGCTGGTCAAACGCCTGGGACTGCGGCAGCCGGCCAATGCCACCGCGCGCAACGAGGAACAGGCGGTCGCGCTGGCGCGCGAGGTGGGCTACCCGCTGGTCGTGCGGCCATCCTACGTGCTCGGCGGGCGCGCCATGGAGATCGTCTTCAACGAGGACGACCTGCGCGCCTACGTGAACAACGCCGTGCGGGTGTCCAACGACAGCCCGGTGCTGCTGGACCGCTTTCTCGACGTGGCCATCGAGGTCGACGTGGATGCCGTGTGCGACGGCACCGAAGTGCTGATCGGCGGCATCATGGAGCACGTCGAGCAGGCCGGCGTGCATTCCGGTGATTCCAGCTGCTCGTTGCCGCCGATCAGCCTCTCGCCCCAGATCCAGGAAGAGCTGCGCGCGCAGACCCGCCAGCTCGCCCGCGCGCTGCAGGTCGTGGGGCTGATGAACGTCCAGTTCGCGATTCAGAATGGGACCATCTACGTGCTGGAAGTCAATCCGCGCGCTTCGCGCACGGTGCCCTTCGTGGGCAAGGCCACCGGAGTGCAGATCGCGAAGCTCGCCGCGCGCGTGATGACCGGGCGGACCCTGCGCGCACTCGGTGCCCTGGTGGAACGCGTGCCGCCGTATTACTCGGTCAAGGAGGCGGTATTCCCGTTCAACAAGTTCCCCGAGGCCGATCCCATCCTGGGGCCTGAGATGAAGTCCACCGGCGAGGTCATGGGTACCGGGCGTACCTTTGGCGAGGCCTATGCCAAGAGTCAGTCCGCCTCGGGCGTGATCCTGCCGCGCAGCGGGGTCTGCCTGATCAGCGTACGCGAACGGGACAAGGCCGGGATCGTGCCGCTGGCGCAGCGCCTCCAGGCCCGTGGCTTCGAAATCGTGGCCACCACCGGCACGGCCGCCACGCTGCTCGCCGCGGGCGTCGAGTGCCGCCGGGTCAACAAGGTGCGCGAGGGCCGCCCGCATATCGTCGACATGATCAAGAACGATGAAATCGACCTGATCGTGAACACGACCGAAGGCAAGCAGGCCATTCTGGAGTCCAACTCGATCCGCCGCGAGGCCGTGCACCGGCGTGTCACCTATTACACGACCCTGGCCGCCGCGCTGGCGACCTGCGAGGCGCTCGATCACATAGACGAGGTTGCCGTCAACAGCCTGCAGGACCTGCACCGCGAGGCCCTGGGATGAAGCGCTCCCCGATGACGCTGCGCGGCGCCGAGTTGCTGCGCGCCGAACTCAAGCAGCTCAAGTCCACGGACCGGCCGCGCGTGATCAAGGCGATCGCCGACGCGCGGGCGCACGGCGATCTGTCGGAAAATGCCGAATATCATGCCGCGCGCGAGCAGCAGGGCTTCATCGAAGGGCGCATCAATGAAATCGAGACGCGCCTGGCGAGCGCCGAGATCATCGACGTGGGGCAGCTCCCGCCGGGCGATCGCGTGGTGTTCGGGTCGACCGTGGACCTGGAGGATCAGGACGAGGGCAGCGTCGTGAGCTACCAGATCGTGGGCCCGGACGAGGCGGACATCCGCGCCGGACGCATTTCCATTGCCTCGCCGATCGCGCGCGCGCTCATTGCACGCCGCGTCGGCGACGTGGTGGAGGTCGCGACTCCGGGACGCACGCGCAGCTACCAGATCAATGCGGTGCGCTACAACTGAACGGGCGGCCTCACAGGAGCGCCCCTTCAGGGATCCGGCAGCACCAGGCGCGGGACCGGGGCCGCGGCGCGGTACAGCACGGCCACATGACCAATGCGCCTGACCAGCACGCAGGCACAGCGTTTCACGAGCTCCGCCAGCGTCGCTTCGCGCTGGCTGCGATCGGCCGCGCGCACCCGCACCTTGATCAGCTCATGGTCGCGCAGCGCCAGCAGCGTTTCGGCCACGACACTGTCGGTCAGGCCCTTTTGCCCCAGCATGATCACGGGCTTCAGGGCGTGGGCCTTGCCCCGCAGATAGCGGAGCTGTTTTTCGCTGAGCGCCATGCGCGCGATTATCCACGAATCCGGCCGGCGGCCGCAGGCGCTCGTTGAGCCGGCGGACGCCCAGCAGCGGGCGCTGGCTGCAGGAGCATTTCGCCGACCCTTACGTACGGCGGGCACAGGCCGAGGGGTGGCGTTCGCGCGCGGTCTACAAGCTGGCGGAGGCCGACAGCAAGGAGCGGTTGCTCCGTCCCGGCATGACGGTGCTGGACCTCGGTGCCGCGCCGGGTGCCTGGAGCCAGTATGCGTGCACCAAGGTGGGGCCGAAGGGCAAGGTCATCGCCAGCGATCTGCTGGCGATGGAGGCCCTGGCCGGGGTGGATTTTGTGCAGGGTGATTTCCGGGAAGAACCGGTTTTTGCCCAGTTGCTGGCCCTGGCCGGGGAACGCGCGGTGGACGTGCTGCTGTCGGACATGGCCCCGAACATGAGCGGCATGGACGTGATCGACCAGCCGCGCGCCATGTACCTCTCGGAGCTGGCGCTGCAGATGGCCGGCCAGGTATTGAAACCGGGGGGCGGAGCCCTCATCAAGTTCTTTCAGGGTAGCGGCTTCCAGGAATTGACGGTGGCCGCTCGCCGGCACTTCAAAAAAGTGCGCTTCCTCAAGCCCGCCGCCTCCCGGGCACGCAGCGCGGAGATCTACTTGCTGGCCAATAGCTTGCGACTGGTGTAGCGTGATCCGACTGGAGCCCTAAGAATTGAACGACACGACCAAGAACATCCTGCTGTGGGCGGTCATCGCGCTGGTCCTGGTCGCGGTGCTGACCAAGTTCATGCCGGCCACCGGCAAGCCGGAGGAGGTGCGTTATTCCACCTTCCTCAACGAGGTCCATGACGGCCGCGTCGACAGCGTGGTGCTGCAGGGCGACACCATCTATGGCGTGCGCAAGGACAAGAGCAAGTTCGAGACCTACAACCCCGAAAGCAACTACACCTGGCTGATCGGCGATCTGAGCAAAGCCAACGTGGGCATCGAGGGCCGGCCGCCCCCGCAGCCGAGCTTCTTCACCCAGCTGCTGCTGCAGATGGCCCCGGCGTTGCTGCTGATCCTGGTGTTCGTGTACATGCTGCGCCAGATGCAGGGCGCGGGCGGGGGCCGGGGAGCGATGAGCTTCGGCAAGAGCCGGGCACGACTCCTTGGGGAAGACCAGGTGAACGTCACCTTTGCCGATGTCGCCGGCGTGGATGAGGCCAAGCAGGAGGTCAGCGAGATCGTCGACTTTCTCAAGGACCCGGCCAAGTTCCAGAAGCTCGGTGGCAAGATTCCCAAGGGCGTACTGATGGTGGGCAACCCGGGCACCGGCAAGACATTGCTGGCCCGCGCCATCGCCGGGGAAGCCAAAGTGCCCTTCTTCACGATCTCGGGCTCCGACTTCGTGGAGATGTTTGTGGGCGTCGGCGCCTCGCGCGTGCGCGACATGTTCGAGCAGGCCAAGAAGCACGCCCCCTGCATCATCTTCATCGACGAAATCGACGCCGTGGGCCGCCATCGTGGGGCGGGCCTGGGCGGAGGGCATGACGAGCGCGAGCAGACCCTCAACCAGCTGCTGGTGGAGATGGACGGCTTCGAGGGCAATGAAGGCATCATCGTGATTGCCGCGACTAACCGCCCGGACGTGCTCGACCCGGCCCTGCTGCGCCCCGGAAGATTCGATCGCCAGGTGATCGTACCGCTCCCCGACGTGCGCGGCCGCGAGCAGATCCTGCGCGTGCATATGCGGCGCGTGCCGCTGGCCGAGGACGTACGCCCGGCACTGATTGCCCGCGGGACGCCCGGATTCTCGGGCGCCGACCTGTCCAACCTGGTCAACGAGGCGGCGCTGTTCTCGGCGCGCGCCAATCTCAAGCTGGTGACGATGGACCAGTTTGAGCGCGCCAAGGACAAGATCATGATGGGCGCCGAACGGCGCTCGCTGGTCATGACCGACGCCGAGAAGCGCATGACCGCCTACCATGAGGCCGGGCACGCCATCGTCGGCGTAACCGTGCCCGAGCACGATCCGGTCTACAAGGTCACGATCATTCCGCGCGGCCGGGCGCTCGGGATCACGCAGTTCCTGCCCGAGCAGGATCGCTATTCCCTCAGCCGGCGGCGCCTGGAGAGTTCGATCGCCACCCTGTTCGGTGGCCGCATCGCCGAAGAACTGATCTTCGGCGCGGACGCCGTGACCACCGGCGCGTCCAATGACATCGAGCGGGCCACCGACCTGGCGCGCAACATGGTGACCAAATGGGGTCTGTCCGACCGACTCGGGCCGCTATCCTATGCCGAGGAAGAGGGCGAGGTGTTCCTCGGCCGCAGCGTCACGCAACACAAGAAGGTGTCCGAGAAGACCGCGCATGAGATCGAGGAAGAAGTGCGCCGCGTCATCGACACCAATTACGGCCAGGCGCGGGAGATCCTGCAGACCAATCTGGACAAGTTGCACTCGATGGCTGAAGCGCTGATCAAGTATGAAACCATCGATGAGGGTCAGATCAAGGACATCATGGCCGGCCGCGAGCCCAAGCCCCCCGAAGTCTGGGACGACGCGGGGGGCGGCGGGAACGGGGGCAAGCCGGTGACGGTTGAGACCCCCGAGCGTGCCAAGCCACCGATTGGCAATCCAGCGGGTCAGCACTGAAAAGCGGTTCCATCCCCAGCCGCCTGGTACTGCGGCACGCGCGCGGCGAGCTGG
>DASWFL010000262.1:0-10735 GCA_036394255.1 Steroidobacteraceae bacterium | reverse complement strand
TTATTTGGAGTCGCGCGGCCACGTGGCCGCCGCCCGCCGCGTCGCGCAGTACCTGCGCCGCACGCCCCTCGGAGCGGCGCGCGAGCTGCGCGGGCCGGTCGGCGAGCGGAATCTGCGCGCCGTGCGGGCACGCGGCGCGATCCTGGCGCTCGCACAAACAAGCGGCGGCGCCCTGATGCAGATCGGCGCGATCCTGGCGACGGGCAACACGGCGCTCATCGTGGCCGACAATCCGGCGGCTGCCGAACTGGCCGCGCTGCCGCAAGACCTGCGGGCGCAACTGCAGTCCTGTCCCGACTGGCGGCAGGGCGCGGCGATCGCCGGCGTCCTGTACGAAGGGGACGACGCGACGGCATTGCAGGCCATCGTCCGGCAGCTGGCCTCACTCGACGGGCCGGTGGTGCAGATCCAGAGCGCCACGGTGGCCGGCCTGGCCACGGGAGCGGAGGACTACTCGCTCCAGGCCCTGCTCGAGGAAGTCTCGGTCAGCACCAATACGGCCGCTGCCGGTGGCAATGCCCAGCTCATGACGCTGGGCTGATCGCCCGCATCAGAATCGCGCGGATCAGATCAGGTCGGTATCCGCGCCGGCGACGCTGGCGCCGCCCATGCGCACGGTCCGGGACAAGGCCAGTGCCTGCGGCAGGATCTGGGCGCAGTAGAAGCGCGCGGTCTGCAGCTTGGCGCGCAGGAACGCCTGGTCGGCGGCACCTGCGCCGAGCTGATGCGCGGCGACGTGCGCCGCGCGCGCCATCAGCCAACCGCCGAACACGATGCCGCACAGGCGCAGGAAGGGCACGCCGACGGCGTAGGCGGCTCCCGGTTCCGCCCGCAGCTCCGACAAAATCGAGCCGCTCGCCGCCCGGAGCTGACTCAGGCCCTCGCGCGCGGCGGCCATGATCGCGGGGAGCCCCGCCGCCGCGGACGCCGCGGCCGCGTCGCCGCCCGATTTGTAGTCCACCAGCTCTGCATCGGCTTCCCCGAGCAGCGCCTGCAGCGCGGCCCCGGAATCGCGCATGAGTTTGCGGCCGAGCAGGTCATTCGCCTGGATCGCGGTCGTGCCCTCGTAGATCGTCGTGATGCGCGCATCGCGCAGGGTCTGGGCGATGCCGGTCTCCTCGATGTATCCCATGCCACCGTGCACCTGCAGGCCCAGCGACACCAGTTCCGTGCCGTATTCGGTGCCCCAGGCCTTGACGATGGGGATCAACAGCTCCCCGCGCGCCAGTGCGGCGCTGCGCGCAGCGGCCTCGGGCAGCGCGTGCGCCAGATCCAGCTGCAGCGCGGCGTACAGCGCCAACGCGCGCATCGCCTCGACACCGGAGCGGATGGTCAGCAGCATCCGCTGCACGTCCGGGTGGCGGATGATCGCCAGCGACTTGTCGCTTGAAATGCCTACCGGCCGGCCCTGCACCCTGGTGCGCGCCCATTCCGTTGCACGCTGCCGCGCGCTCTCGGCCAGTCCGATCCCCTGCAGGCCCACGGACAGCCGCGCCGCGTTCATCATGATGAACATGAACTCGAGGCCGCGGTTGGGCTCGCCCACCAGGTAGCCGGCCGCGCCGTCCGCATCACCGTAGGCGAGCACGCAGGTTGGGCTGGCGCGTATCCCCAGCTTGTGCTCGATCGACACGCAGCGCACGTCGTTGCGCTGGCCAGGGTTGCCCGCGGCATCCGGCAGGAACTTGGGCACGACGAACAGCGACAGGCCCTTCACGCCGCCGGGCGCGCCGTCGATACGCGCGAGCACCAGATGCACGATGTTCTCCGCCATATCGTGATCGCCGTAGGTGATGAAGATCTTCTGCCCGCGCAGCAGATAATGATCGCCCGCCGGTGCGGCCCGGGTGCGGATCGCGCCCAGGTCCGAGCCGGCCTGCGGCTCGGTGAGGTTCATGGTCCCGGCCCAATGGCCGGTGATCATCTTCGGCAGATAGGCCGCCTGCAGCTCCGGGGAACCGGCGAGCAGCAGCGCTTCAATCGCACCACGCGAAAGCAGCGGACAGAGCATGAAGGCGACGTTGGAGCCGCACCAGATTTCCTCGACGGCCGTGCTCAGCACCTGCGGTGCGCCCTGACCGCCGTGCGCGGTGTCGATGGCAAGTTGCGGCCAACCGCCCTCAACGTATTGGCGGTAGGCCTCGCGAAACCCCGGCGGCGTGCTCACGCCCTCGGCCGTCCAGGCCGCGCCCTGCCGATCACCCGGCCCATTCAGGGGCGCGAGCACATCGGCGGCAAATCGGTCGGCCTCGGTCAGGACGGCGCCGACAAGTTCGGACGAGTAGTCGGAAAACCGCGGGAACCGTGCCAGCTCTCCGGCGCGCAGGAGTGAATCGAGCACAAAACGCAGGTCAGCGACAGGTGCGCGATACACGACAAAATCTCCGGAAAAGCCGCGAAATAATTATGACAAGTCTACCCAAATTGTCCTCTTCGCGGTGGAACGGGAGAGCGGTCACGGCGACAGATGCACTCATACCCCATGATCGGCACCATGTCCAAGCTGTCGGTGGAAACAGTCTCCCGCACGACGCGCCCGACCATCGACGCAACGGGCGAGGCGCTCCTGCAAGCGCTGGCACCCTGGCGGCCCCAGGCGTTTTCCCTGCACGACTCGACCGGCGAAGTCCTGTGGTTGAGCGCCGGGGCGATTGGCCCCGATGAGCACAGCCTGGCGCTCGCGGCACTCGACGTGTTCGCGCTCGAACTGCAGCGCAGCTGCATTCATCGCAAGCTCGAGGACGGCCGCCGCGCGTTGTTCTTCGCGGCCCGCGACCCGCTCGGCGGCTGCTGCGGCCTGGGCTTCGCGCTGATCGAGGGCGGCCCGGTCGATGAATCGCGGATCATCACCGCACCGCTCCGTGCTCTCCTGCAGCGCTTCAGCATGCTGCTGGCGCCCAAGTTCGAGAAGCGCGGCGGTGCCGCGCCCGAGGCCATCAGCACCGCCGAGTTGCTCGAGGGCATGCCGATCCGCGCCCGCGCCTATACACGCCTGCGGCCGGGCAGCGTCACCCGCCGCTACGAGATCTCGCTTTCGGGCGTCGACGCGCGCCACGACGCCGCGGTGTTCGAGCGCGTCATCGGCTGGCTGGTCGAGCACCGGCAGCGCCACGAGACCAAGCCCTCGAGCTTCGCCGTCGCCATTTCAGCCGCGGCGGCACACAACCCGCGCTTCGCCCAGTACATCGAATCCTGCCTGGCCCAGAGCGGGCTAGGCGAAGGCGTGGTGATGCTGATCCTGCCCGCCACCGCCTGGGCTGCACAGCCTGAGCGACTGCGGCCGCTGCTCGACACCTGCCAGCGCCTCCACTGCCACGTGGTACTGGACGATTTCACGATCAGCGAAGCGGCCCTGCAACTGCTGCGCCACAAGTCGATCCGCATGCTCAAGCTCAGTGCCGAGCTGACGACGGCAGCGATGCAGGATCGTTACCCACGGGCATTGCTGTCCGCCTGCACCCAGATCGCGCGCGTCCTCGGGATTCACTGCATCGCCAAGCGCGTGGAATCCGCCGCCGCCAGCCGCTGGCTGGCTGCCGCGGGCATCGACTACATCGACCCGCTCAATCCCGCCGAAACAGCCGCCGCAGCAGGGACGGAGCAGGCGTCGTCGCTGCTGCAGGTTTCGTAGATTCAGGAGCCTTCGCAGCCGGTGGCGGCTTCGAAACCTGCGGGGGTTTCGCAGGCGGGGCGGGCCTGGCCGCGACCTTCGGCACCTTCTCGCCACTGCGGCCCGTGCCCGTGCCGGACGCGCCATAGGGATCGTATCCGACCGTGCGCGCCGGGCCCGCGGGATCGCCGGGCTCCTGCCCTGCGGCCTTGTCTTTCAGGACCTCCGGGTCATCCTCGAGCTTCAGGCCTGGCACGTCGAGGCGCTTCAGCAACCGCGAGGTCGACTCGAGCGCGTGGCGGCCCGACCCGACGGCCCATTGCCATACGGCGTTACCACGCGCGTCGTGGTGCACGCCGCCGGGACCGTCAGGGCCGTCAGGGCCGCCGGGCTTTTTTGCCATCTTGTCATCATCCTTGTCGCCCATACGGCTACCAGCTGTAACGTACCCGGTAACGGAGCACAGTCTCTCCATCCCTCGGCACTGTGACGCTGAAGTGTATGCGTTGCGCGCTGTCCTTGCTGTACGCGTGCGAGTGCTGCAATACCTGCCACCTGCTCCAGCGGTACAGCGGTTCGCGCACCTGCACTTCGACGTCCTGCGATTTGTGGTTGCGCAGCTTGATCTCGATTTCCTCCTCGAGCCAACGGGCGTGGGTATCGACGGCATAGTCCACCTGCCGCCGCTCGCCCACCACATCGAAGGCGCTGCCGAGCCTGAGGCGCACCGTCTCGTCTTTGGGCGTATGGCCGATCACGTCCTCGCCGATGAATTCCAGGCTCCCGTCCGCACTGTCCAGCTTCGATACGCGCACGCGGCCGGCGGGCAGCGGCACACCGAGGCCCGAAGCCGCGTCGTTGCGAAACTCGACGTAGGTGTCCACCTTCGTATTGGCGGCGAAGCCCGGATCGCGTTCGGTATAGGGCTGGCCGAAGGCGCGCGCACCCAGTGCATCGTAAATCAGCAGGCGCCGGGCGGGGATTTGCCGGGCCTGATCGAAGAGCTCGAGCTGCTTGGTGGAGTTGTCCGGCAGCGTCGTGGAGCGGCCCAGCGTGTAGAGATGAAATTCGTCGAAGGCCTTTTCGGCGAAGCCCGGCGCGTTCGCCACGGCCGCCATTTTGGACCGCAGTGCGTACTCCTCGGGACGGGGCGGCGGGGGTTGCACGCGATTGACGTCGCCCGCGACCAGTTTCAGGCGGGCATCCTTGTAGGTGGCACCCGACTGATTGATCACGCTGACCCACGCCGACAGGTCCAGCAGGCCGGAATTGGCGTCGCGGCCTTCGTTGAACACCACGTTGTAGTCCGCCCACCAGGTGATGCCGCTGGTCTGGTAGGTGACCCGCGCGCGCTGCGTACCGCCGACCGGCGATTGCAGCTCCCACACCAGCGTGGGCCTGGTAATCAGGCCTCCGGGCAAGTCGGGGAAATTCACGGCCGAATAGCTGTTCAGGGCATGTACCGTGCCGTCGGCGCTGCGCAGCACCAGTCCGTCGACCGCGGACAGCAGCGTTCCCGACACCGTGGCGGTTTCATTGCCGACACTGTGCTCCACGGTGATAGGGCGGTCGAGGTAACGCAACAGGAGCTTGGGCGTGCTCACCAGGTCAAACTGAAAGTTCTGCTCGAGCACCCGCACGCCCGCAGATGCCGGCACCGTGAAGGTGACGGTCGTCGGGTCAATGAGACCCGCGACATCACTGAAGCGCAGGCTCGAACGCCCGGAGGAAAGCTGCACGTCCCGGTCCTGCCGTACCATCGCATAACCGGGCACGGAAGTGGCGGCGGGCACTGGAGCACCCGGCACGGGCCGATAGAATTCCGCATCGATGGCACCCGGCTGCTGTGAACTGTAGATGGTCAGCGCCGACTCGTCAGGCTGCGCGGCGCAAAACGCCGGCAAGCCCAGGGCGATGATCCGCAATCCGTTCCATTTCCTCATGAGTGCGCTCGCGAATCGACATTCAAAGTGCGACACAGTTCACACCCGCGCGCCGGAACTGTGAGCCAAGGCCCGTGCACTTGCCGGCGCTGAGGGGCACGATACTCCCTGGCCAGGCTGAATGGCATATCCTATTCCGATGCGCACCGCGCCGTTAATTACGCCTCCGCCATCCATGGATACGTCCGCAGTGTCCGCCGCGCCCGCCGCGCCGTCCGTTTCGCCGTCGCCCCTGCACCTGCCGGTGCCCACGATGCCGATGGACCGCGAATTCATTCTGCGCAACCAGATCGCGGAGCGCTATATTTCCGGCCGGCTGCCGCTGCGCGGCGCGCAGGAATTCGAGCGCTACTGCAGCGCACACCCGCAATTGATCGATGAGATCGGGCTGTCCGAACGCGTGCACGCGGGCCTGCGCCTCCTCGAAGCCGGCGGCGTCGCACTACCCTGGGATGAAAAACCGCAGCTCTGGTGGCAGAAGCTGCCGACCCTTATCGCCCTCGCGTCCGTCGCCGGCCTTGCTTTCATCGTCGCGGCAGTGATGGCCGGCAAGATTGCCGGACGCGATGCGACGATCCAGCAGTTGCAGAGCCGCGTGACCGAGCAGCCGGTTGATCCGGCCACCAGCACGCGCATCGTCAAGCTCACGCCCAGCCGCACGGCACCGTCGCGGCACGCAGCGGTCACCCTGGGCGGCGGCCCCGCGCAGATGGCCGACCTGAAGATCGATATGTCCTGGTCCAAATTCACCGCCTTTCGCGTCACGATCGATCGCCAGGACCAGGGCCGGGTGGCGGTACTGAACTACATGCTGCGCGACTCTAACGGCGACTTGCGTCTCGCCCTCAACGATTCCGCCCTGGGCCCCGGCATCTACCAGTTCGCCATCGAAGGCCTGGCGCTGCGCGGCGAGACCGAGGCGCAGGCCTGGATCACCGTTGCCGTAGCACATTGAGCGCGCTCGGCGCCGCGGGACTGAACGGCCTAGTCCAGCACCGTGCGCGGTGATTGATTGAGGACCGGCCGCGTCGCCAGCCAACCACAGGTGACGACCAGCAGCCCGGTGCCGATGAATCCGGCGCACCACATCAGGGCGTCGAAGCGGTAGTGCAGGTCGAGTTGCCGCGCCAGCAGATAGCCGCCCAGGGCGGCGCCGGAGGCGGCGAGCAGGCCCGCCAGCAATCCGATGGCGGCAAATTCAGCCAGGCTGGAGCGCAGCAGCATGGCGCGACCGGCACCCAGTACCCGCAGGATGGCCGTCTCGTAGCGGCGCTCGTCGCGACTGACCTGCACCGCCGCCAGCAGCACCGTAAGCCCGGCGAACAGCGTAAAGACGAACACGCTCTGCACCGCGGTCACCGCCTTGTCGATGACCGAGCGCACCTGTGCCAGCAGGTCGCCAATATTGAAGATCGAGACGCTCGGAAACCGTCGCACCAGCTCGGCGAGCGCCCCGGGGGAGCGTGGCTGGAACAGCGCGCTCGTCATGTCGCTGCCCGCCATGCCCTCGAGCAGCCCCGGCGGAAACATGATGAAGAAATTGGGGCGGAAGCTGTCCCATTTCACTTTACGGAAACTCGCGACGCTCACTTCGAACTGCTCGCCCGCAACATCGAAGCGCAGCCGATCGCCCAGCTTCAGATTCAGCGACTCCTGAAATTCGCTGGCGAGCGATACCAGGGGTTTGCCGGTGTCAGCTGCGCTCCACCAGCGCCCGGCGATGATGCGATTGTCGTCGCCGAGCTCCGCCGACCAGGTCAGATTCTGCTCGCGATTGGCCAGGTCGCCACGCTGGCGTTCGTGTCCGCCGCGCAGCATCGTCGCGCTCGGCAGGCGCGGGTCGATCTTCTCGCCGTTGATGGCGATGAGCCGGCCACGCACCATCGGCAGCATGCGCTCCGGACGGGCGCCGGCGGCGATCAGGGCCGCCCGGAAATCCTCCTTCTGCCCGGTGGGTATATTGACAAAAAAGTAGTTCGGCGCGCCGGCCGGCAGGCTGGTGCGCCAATCGTTCACCAGGTCGCGGCGCAGGATCGCCAGCACCAGCAGCAGCATGACGCCGAGGCCGAAGGCCACGATCTGCGCCACGGCAGCGCTCCGCCGGCGTGACAGATTGGCGAGCCCATGCCGCAGAGGCAGGCGGGTGCTGCCGCGCGCCCGGCCCGCCAGCCGCACCAGCAGGGCACCGCCGAGGCCCAGGCTCAGCAGCACCGCCGCCAGCGCGGCGACAAACCATAGACTGAAGCGCCAGTCCGCCAGTGTGCCGTAGATGACTCCGGCTATGGCCGCTGCCGCAGGCGCCAACGACAACCACAGGCGCGCGGGCGGCGGCCCCGCATCACGGCGCAGCACCCGCAAGGCCGGCACGCGCGTGAGCCGCAGCAGCGTCGGCAGCGCAAAGCCCGCGAGCATGGCGATGGCGACGACGAGGCCGATCAGCGCCGGCATCCAGCCGGCCGGCGGCAGATCGGTGCGCAGCAGGCCGGCGAGCGCGCGCAGCAGCCAGCTTTGAGTGAGCCAGCCGACCGCCGATCCGAAGATCGTGGCCAACATGCTCAGCAGCAGCATCTGCACCACGGTGACGCCCAGCACGAAGCGTCTCGCGGCGCCCAGCGTCTTCATCAGAGCCACCACATCGAGGTGGCGGGCCACGTAACCGCGGGCGCTCATCGCCACTGCCACGGCACACAGCAATACCGCCACGAGACTGGCCAGCGACAGGAAGCGGCTTGCGCGCCGCGCAGCATCGCCGATCTGCGGACTGGCATCGGCGACACGGGCCAGCCGTTCCGCCGGGCGCGCGCGCGCCGTAAACCACTCGTCGTAGCGGCTCAGTGCACGGTCGGCGCCCGCGAGCAGCAACACGTACTCCATGCGGCTCGCCGGTTGCACGAGCTGGGTCGCGGCGAGGTCGGCATCGTTGAGCAGCAACCCTGGCGCAAAGTCGACGAAAGCCGAGCCCTGATCAGGGCGCGCGACCAGGATTCGCTCCACGCGCAATGCGCGTGCCCCGACCATGAGGGTATCGCCTAAACTCGCGCCCAGCGCCGCCGCCAGGCGCGAATCGGGCCAGCAGGTACCCGCGGCGGGTAGCTCGCGCGTTACAACACCGGCACCGAAGGCCTGCGCGGCGATCTTCAGGCTGCCACGCAGCGGATAACCAGCGCTCACCGCCCGCACGTTGGCGAGCTGGCTGACGTCACTCTTGAATACGACCGACAGCAGCGTCGTGAGGCGCGCGGTCCTGAGGCCCAGGTTCTGCGCCTCCACCACCAGCTCAGGCGACAGCGGCTCGGGGGACTCGATGCGCGCATCGGCCGCCAGCACCTCACTCGCCTGCGCCTGCACTGCGCGCCCGACGCGATCGACGAGAAAGCCCACGCCCGTGAGCGCCGCCACGGCCACCGAGAGCGACACGAGGAGCACGGCGAGTTCCCCGGAGCGCCACTCGCGGCGCAGCAACCGC
Organism: Steroidobacteraceae bacterium; assembly: GCA_036394255.1. Lineage (GTDB taxonomy): Bacteria > Pseudomonadota > Gammaproteobacteria > Steroidobacterales > Steroidobacteraceae > FEN-1191. Next base: position 1,716 of record DASWFL010000262.1, on the reverse strand, counting down.
AAAGCCATCCACAGCACGGCCATGCGCTACACCAGGGCCCCGGCGTCCATCGTCAGCCTGCGCGAGCAGCGCGCCGCCAGCGAAGTATCGTGCGTGACCAGCACCAGCGTGGTCTGCGCTGCGGCGTTGAGTTCGAAGAACAGGTCGATAATGCGCGCGCCGGTCACCGTGTCGAGGTTGCCGGTCGGCTCATCGGCAAACAGCACGGCCGGATCGCCGACCGAGGCACGCGCCATGGCCACACGCTGCTGCTCTCCTCCGGAGAGCTGCCGCGGATAGTGGCCGGCGCGCGAGCCCAGTCCCACGCGGCCCAGCATGTCCAGCGCCGGCGAGCGGGCATCACGCCGTCCCCGGAGCTCCAGCGGCAACATCACGTTTTCCAGCGCAGTCAGCGCCGGCACCAGGTGAAAGGCCTGGAACACGAAGCCCACGCGTGCTGCACGCAGGCGCGCCCGGCCGTCCTCATCGAGCGTGGTCAGATCCTCGCCGGCGAGCCAGACGCGTCCCGAACTGGGCAGATCCAGCCCCGCAAGCAGGGCCAGCAGGGTCGACTTGCCGGCACCCGACGGTCCGATGATCGCCACGCTTTCGCGCGCGCGGATCTCGCACGATACGTCGCGCACAATGGTCAGGGGTCCCTCGGGGCTGGTAACCTGCTTGGTCGCTCGCTCGGTGCGGAGAACAATGTCGCGCGTCATCGGTATCCTGTCCTTCCTGTGGCTCCTGCTGCCGATCGGAGCGGTGCGCTCCGCGGCCCTGCCGGCTCCGGTGATTCTCGTTTTCGGGGATAGCATCAGCGCCGGATACGGCATTGCCCCGGAATCGGGTTGGGTGAATCTGCTGTCGAACCGGCTGCGCCAGGAAGGTTACGGATTCCGGGTCGTGAACGCCAGTGTCAGCGGTGAAACAACCTTGGGTGGACTCGCCCGGCTGCCGCGTGCACTGGCCACGCATGACCCGCGCATCGTGATCATCGAACTGGGCGGCAATGACGGTCTGCGAGGATTGCCGCTGGCCGGCACCCGCGCCAACCTTGATACCATGATCGGGCTGGCGGCTCGCCACGGGCGATCGGTGCTGCTGCTCGGCCTGCGCATGCCACCCAACTATGGCGAGCGCTACACCCGCGGTTTTGCCGACATATACACCCTGCTGGCGCCCGCCCACCACGTCCCGCTCGTACCGTTCCTGCTGGCTGGTATCGCGGACCAGCCGTCCTTGATGCAGGGCGACGGGTTGCATCCCAATGAGCGCGGACAACCGATTCTGCTGGATAATGTCTGGCCTGTGCTCAAGCCCTTGCTGCGCGTGCAGCCACACTGAAGCGTCGACCGACGGGTTGGCGGGAGACTAGGGGTATGGACAGATTCTGGATCAAGCAGTACCCGCCGGTTACACCCGCCGAAATCGATCCCAGCGAATATTCGTCGCTGAAGGCGCTGATCGACGCCAGCTGTGAGCAGTTTGCCACTCATACCGCCTTCATCCAGATGGAGCAGCACCTCAGTTACGAGGAACTCGACCGACTCTCCAATCGCTTCGCCGCCTGGCTGCAGCGCATTGGCCTGAAGAAGGGCGATCGCGTCGCGATCATGCTGCCCAACATCCTGCAGTACCCCGTGGTCATGTTCGGCGTGCTGCGCGCCGGCATGACGGTCGTCAACACCAACCCGCTCTATACCGCCCCCGAGCTCGAGCATCAGTTGCGCGATTCCG
>DASWFL010000261.1:0-1859 GCA_036394255.1 Steroidobacteraceae bacterium | reverse complement strand
GGCCGCGAATCCCGCCATCACGCATGTCGCGCTCGTGCACTGCGAGACGAGCACCGGCATCCTGAACCCGCTGCAGGCCGTGGCCGACGTCGTCGCGCGGCACGGCCGGGCACTCATCGTCGATGCGATGAGTTCGTTCGGGGCCATTGAGATCGACGCCCGCCGGACGGCCTTCGATGCCCTCATCGCCGCCTCGGGCAAGTGCCTGGAGGGGCCGCCCGGCATGGCCTTCGTGATCGCCCGGCGCTCCGCGCTGGAGCGCGCCGAGGGCAACTCGCACTCCCTGGCGATGGATCTGTACGACCAATGGGTCTACATGCAGAAGACGACGCAGTGGCGCTACACGCCGCCGACGCACGTCGTCGCCGCCTTCGACGCCGCCATCGGCCAATTCCTCGCGGAAGGCGGCCTCCCCGCCCGCGGCGCCCGTTACGCGGACAATTGCCGCACGCTGATCGCGGGCATGGAGCGGCTGGGTCTGAAAAGCTTCCTGCCCGCCGCGATCCAGGCCCCGATCATCGTGACCTTCCACGCGCCGCGCTCGCCGCGCTACCGGTTCGGGAATTTCTACGACGCCGTGAAGGCTCGCGGCTACATCCTCTACCCCGGGAAACTCACGACCATTGAGACCTTTCGCGTCGGCTGCATGGGGCAGCTCGGTGAGCGGGGCATGGCCGGGGCGGTGGCTGCAGTCGCCGCGGTGCTCGCCGATCTGGACCTGGCCGCCTAGGGTTCCCGTGCCTCAAGCGCGGTAGCGCGCGACGGCATCGCCAAGCGCCTCGCGGAGCGGGCCCACAAATTTCTCGTAGTTTCTCCAGCGCCCGGCCGACGCGGCATGGATCTTTTGCCGCACCTGCCATTTGCTGGCGGTGATCACCACGCGCTCGGTCTGGTGAAACTCAAGACACTTCGGATCCCAGGGCAGGCCGATGAAATCCACCATCCGCCGGGACCAGCCCTCCTGGTCCTCGATAAGCGCCTCATAGGGAACCTCCAGCAGCGCCGTGGCCGGCAGCAGCGCACGCCAGTGATCCATGATGCGCAGGTACTGGCCGTAGTAATGCGCCAGATCCTCCAGGTCGTTGGCAAACGGCCCCATGCCAAAGAAATGCTGAAAGTAGATCGACAGGCAGGTGTCGATGGGATGGCGTTGCATGTGGATTATCCGGGCCCGCGGAAAAGCGGCGTGGATCAGTCCGGCGTAAAAGAAATTGGCAGGCATCTTGTCGATCACCCGGACCCCGCCCGCGTTTTCGGCCTCCAGGCGCGCCAGGTAGTCGGTTGCGATGCCCGGTATGAGCCCCGCCTCGACCTCGCCCTGGGATTCAGCCCGCCGATAGGCGCTAAACGCTCCGTTCCAGAAGGGCACTTCACCCGCACCGACCACAGCCGGGTGCGAGGCCAGGATCTGCTCGGCGAGCGAAGTGCCGGACCGCGGCATGCCGACGATGAAAACGGGCTGCTCCGAGTTCGATCCCAGGGTCGTGGATCGCTGCAGGAACGCAGGATCGCAGCTGCGCATGATCTGCTCGACCCGCTCGGTCAGCTGCACCCGGTTGTAGGTCGATCCGTAGCGTTTCGCCCGTTCGTTCGCCTGCCGGTAATACTCGAACGCACGATCGAATTGCCCCACGTCGTCGTAGTACTTGCCCAGCGCGTAACGCAGGCTGATTTCCTGTGCCAGGGGCAGTCGCCGGGCCAGCAGGGCCTGAGCGCCCTGGAGCCAGTCCCCGTCGTCCCGGGTCATCTTGCGGTGGGTCGCGATGCTGAAATAGGCGGAGGCAAAATCCGGCTTGATGGCTATCGCCCGCCGGAACAACTCTTCCGCTTCGGCAAAGCGCCCGCGGTCGGCCCGCAGC
>DASWFL010000260.1:0-7360 GCA_036394255.1 Steroidobacteraceae bacterium | reverse complement strand
GCCGTACACCCCCCGGGAGGCGCTCATCAGCGAGTAGGGCGATTCGACGCCCTCGACGAACACCGTGCCGGGCCGGAACAGCAGGTGCACCACGCCGGACACTCGCTGCTGCGAAGACAGGAGCAGGGCCTCGATATCGCGGCACACCGGATCGAGCAGCTGTCCCTCGTGCACCCAGTCGCCATAGGAGAGCGCGAGGCCCTCCTTGACGCGTTGCTGGCGCGGCGTGAGCACCAGCTTTTCCAGTTCACGATGGGCGTTGAGCAGCACTTCGGCCGCCGGCGCCTCGAAGGCCACGCGCCCCTTGGTGCCGATGATCGTGTCGCCGAGGTGGATGCCGCGGCCGATGCCGAAGGGAGCGGCCAGGGCCTCGAGCCGCTCGATGATCTGCACCGGTCCGAGCGCCACGCCGTCCAGGCCCGCCGGCCGGCCCTGCTCGAAGCGCAAGTCGTGCTGCTGCGGCAGCGCCGGTTGCGTGAATGCGTCCTTCGACAGCACCCAGGCGCTCTCCGGAATGCTCGCCTTCGAAGTCAGCGTCTCGCTGCCGCCGATGGTCACGCCCCACAGGCCGCGATTGGTGGAGTAGGCCGCACCGAAGGCCGGCACCGGAAGTCGGCGCTCCTGCAGATATTCCAGCTCTTCCTGGCGCCTGAAGGCGCGGTCGCGCACCGGCGCAATGATCTCCAGCTCCGGCGCGAGCGTCCGCAGGGCCACCTCGAAGCGCACCTGATCGTTGCCGGCCGCGGTGCAGCCGTGCGCGATGGAATTGGAGCCGAGCCGGCGCGCCATCAGGGCGATGGTCTGTGCCTGCATCACGCGCTCGGCGCCGACGCACAGCGGATACAGCTGCCCGCGGCGCACGTTGCCCATGATCAGGAAGCGCAACACCTGCTCGAAGTAATCGGCGCGCGCGTCAATCTGGTGGTGCTCGACGGCACCGAGCGCCAGCGCCCGCTCGCGCAGCCGCAGCGCCGCGGCGGCGTCGATGCCGCCGGTGTCGACGGTGACCGTGATGACCGGCCGGCGGTACTGTTCGGCGATCCACGGCACCAGGAAGGAGGTGTCGAGACCGCCCGAATAGGCGAGGACGATGGGTTCTGTACCGCCAGCCATGCTCAGCCGCTCCTAGACGCCGAAGTGTTCGCGCAGCCGGGCCAGGAGGCGCTGCTGTGCGCGGGCGTCGGCGCTGGCGATGAAGATCGTGTCGTCGCCGGAAATGGTGCCCACCACGTCGGGCCACTCCGCCTTGTCGAGTGCGACCGCGACGCTCTGCGCCGCGCCGGTGCTGGTGCGCAGCACGATCAGCGAGGCGCCGGCCGGGCGCGCCGAGCGCACGAACTGCGCCAGGCTGCCGAGATTGCCCTGCGCGTGCGCGATCTCGGGCGGGGGCGGCAGATACCGGCCGCTGGCCTTCAGCACGCCCAGTTCGCGCAGGTCGCGGCTGACCGATGACTGCGTGACGGCGAAGCCGCGCTTCTTCAGCAGCAGCGTCAGCTCCACCTGCCGGCGCACGATGCCGCTGCCGAGTATGGCCAGGATCGCGTCACGCCGGTCGTGCAGGTGGTGGTCGCTCAGCATGGGGGCCGATGCATAAACATGCGAGCATTGTGCATAATTATGCGGCAGCGTCAAGGGCCGATACGGCGCCGCATCCGTGCTTGACATGCAATCGAATGCTTGCATAACATGCCTGCCTCTTCGGGAAGGCCCCATGAACGACACCGATCTGGTCTTCAAGGCGCTGGCGGATCCCAACCGCCGCAGACTCCTCGATGCGCTCAACGCCCGTGATGCGCAGACGCTGGGCGAACTGGTCGGGCACCTGGACGTGACGCGCCAGGGCGTGACGCAGCACCTCGCGATTCTCGAGTCCGCGGGCCTGGTCGCGACGAGCTGGCGCGGCCGGGAGAAGCTCCACTTCCTCAATCCGGTGCCGCTGCAGGAAATCTACGATCGCTGGATCTGCAGGTTCGAACGCCCGCGCCTGAAGGCACTGCAGGAGCTCAAGCGACGCCTGGAGGCTGCCGGTGCCTAAGGCCAGCTGCGTCTACGTGATCTACATCGCCTCCAGGCCCGAGGCGGTCTGGCGAGCGCTCCTGGAAGGCGAATTCACGCGCCAGTACTGGGGCGGCGACAACCTTTCCGACTGGCAGCCAGGATCGGCCTGGGAACACCGCACCTCAAACGCGCCGCGGACCGTTGCGGTGCTCGGAGTGGTGCAGGAAGCGCAACGGCCTCAGCGCCTGGTGCTGACCTGGGCCGCCCCGGCGGACCGGGACGATCGTGACCGGCACAGCCGCGTGACCTTTGAGATCGAGCCGGTGGCCAACATGGTGCGACTGACGGTCACCCACGATCAGCTCGAGCCCGGCTCCGACATGCTGCGCAAGATTTCCCAGGGTTGGCCGCGCGTCCTGTCGAGCCTCAAATCGCTCCTCGAGACCGGCCGGGCGCTGGATACCTGGGCCGGTCCCTGAACTCTGCACAATCCACGAAGCAGCTGGAGTAAGAGCCATGAGCACTAAACACAAGGTCGTCTCACATGAGCAGTGGCTGCAGGCCCGTCAGGCGCTGCTGCTGCGCGAGAAGGAATTTACCCGCGAACGCGAGGCGCTCAGCCAGGCGCGTCGCGATCTGCCCTGGGAAAAGGTCAGCGCCGACTACCGCTTCGAGGGACCCGACGGGAGCGAGTCGCTGGCGGAGCTGTTCGGCGGCCGCAGCCAGCTGATCGTGTATCACTTCATGTTTGCGCCGGACTGGGAGGAGGGCTGCAAGCACTGCTCGTTCTGGGCCGACAATTTTGATCCGATCATCGTCCATCTCAATCACCGCGACGTGACCATGGTGGCGATCTCCCGCGCGCCCTACGCCAGGCTCGCGGCCTATCAGCGCAGGATGGGATGGACGTTCAAATGGCTGTCCTCGGGTCAGAATGCCTTCAATTTCGACTACCAGGTGTCCTTCAGTCCCGCCGAATTGGCGAGCAAGCGCGTGTACTACAACTACGAGATGCAGGAGGCCGGACCGACCGATCGCGAAGGCGTCAGTGTTTTCTGCCGGGATGAATCGGGGCAGATCTTTCACACCTACTCCAGCTTTGCGCGCGGCATCGACATCCTCAACACCGCCTACCACTATCTGGACCTGGTGCCGAAGGGGCGCGACGAGCACGGACGCAACCAGTTCTGGGTGCAGCGCCACGACGAGTACGCCCGCGCGGGCGTTGCGCCGGCGCGCGGCACTGGTTAACGTACCGGGAGGATCGGCGCGGCCCGCAGGCCGCACGCGCAACTCTCGTCCGGGCAGCCTTGCATGTACACGCTCTACTATTCCCCCGGCACCGCCAGCATGGCGGTGCACCTGGCGCTGCTCGAGACGGGCGTGCCCTATCAGCTTGAACTCGTGGATTTCTCGGCGCGGCAGCAGCGCAGCGCGGCCTACCTGCGCCTCAATCCGCTGGGCAGGGTTCCAACGCTGCTGATCGACGGGCAGCCCTACGCCGAATCGGGCGCGCTGCTGATGATCATCGCCGACCGGCACCCGCAGGCGCGCCTGGCGCCGCCGCCGGGCAGCGCGCAGCACCTGAGCTGGTACCAGTGGATCGTCTACCTGAGCAATGCGCTCGGCGCGAGCTATCGCTACTGGTTCTATCCACCCGATCTGGGCGCCGCCGAGCATCCGGCGCCGCTGCGCGCGGCGCTGCAGGCGCGCATCGAAGCCGTTTGGACGCTGCTCGAGGCGCAGTTGGCGGCCAGCGGGCCCTACCTGCTGGGCGGGGAGTTCTCCGCCGCCGATCTGCTGCTGATCATGTACATGCGCTGGTCGCGGAACATGCCGCGCACGGCGCTCGAGTGGCCCGCGCTGCGAAACTTCGCAACGCTGCTGCGCGCGCGCCCCAGCTGGCAGCGGCTCTGCGACATCGAGCAGCTCAGCGAGTGGCGCTCCTAAAGGGCCCCGGTCCCCGCTGCATACTCAAAAGAGCCAACGGCATCAGTCACTTAAAGTTCCGCCGCGGGCGTAGTATTGCCAGCTGACGCACGCTAGTGGATATTCGTGACGCCTAGGCGACGCCGCACCGACCGTGCCGGCCCAATAACACCCGAATCGCCGCGATGGGAGCCGCAAGCATGAAGCCGGAAGAGGTCCGAACCGCCGCACAGGCGCGCGCCATCGTCGAGGAGCGCGGCCTTGAACACGTCAAGGTGGGCATCTTCGACAACGACGGGATCCTGCGCGGCAAGTACATCGACCGTGACAAGTTTTATGCGGCACTCGACAAGGGGCTGGGCATCTGCGACGTGGTGCTGGGCTGGGATTCGAACGACCAGCAGTACGATAACGTCGCCTTCACGGGCTGGCACACGGCCTATCCCGACGCCTTCGTGCGGCTCCTGCCCGAGACCTGCCGCAGCCTGCCCTTCGAGGGCAACATGCTGCTGTTCCTGGGCGAGTTTGTCGGCAGGGCCGAGCAGATCTGCCCGCGCGCGACGCTGCGGCGTGTGCTGAAACGCGCCGCGGGCCTGGGCTACGCGGTCACGGCCGCGGCGGAGTTCGAGTTCTTCATATTCAGCGAGACGCCCGACAGCGTGCGCGAGAAGGGCTATCGCGGGCTGCGCAACCTGACGCCGGGCTACTTCGGCTACTCGATGCTGCGCAGCTCGGTGCACACCGAGCTTTATCAGGCCCTGCTCCTGCAATCCGCGCAGATGCGCACGCCCATCGAGGGCCTGCACACCGAGACCGGGCCAGGCGTGATCGAAGCGGCGCTGCACTACTGCGAGGCGCTCGAGGCCGCCGATCGCGCCGCGATCTTCAAGACCTTTACCAAGGTGCTGGCGCAGCGCCGTGGCCTGATGGCGACCTTCATGGCGAAATGGTCGCAGCAGATGCCTGGGCAGAGCGGCCACCTGCACATGTCGATGACGCGCGCGGACGGCGCGCCGGTGTTTTACGACGAGAAAAAGCCGCACACGATGTCGGACGAGCTGCGCTGGTTCGTCGGCGGCCAGCAGGCGCTGATGCCCGAACTGCTGGCGATGGTGGCCTCCACGGTCAACAGCTACTCACGGCTCGTGCCCGGCTTCTGGGCGCCGACCTCGGCGACCTGGGGCGTCGAGAACCGCACCTGCGCGTTGCGCGTGATCCAGGGCGGGCCGAAGAGCCAGCGCGTGGAATACCGCATCGCCGCCGCCGACATCAACCCCTACCTCGCGATCGCGGCGGCGGTCGGCTCAGGCTTGTGGGGCATCGAACAGCGCATCGAGCCGGACGAGCCCATCAGCGGCAATGCCTACGAACGCAAGCTGCCGGCGAAACGCCAGCTGCCCCGCACCCTCACCGAGGCGGCCGTGCAGTTCGCGCGCTCGAAGGTGGCGCAGGAACTGTTCGGCGCGCCCTTCGTCGAACATTTTGCCGCCAGCCGTGAGTGGGAGGAGCGCGAGTTCCGGCGCGCGGTCACTGACTGGGAACTGGCGCGCTACTTCGAGATCATCTGATGATGAAGACCATCAGCCCGGTCGACGGGCGCGTGTATGTCGAACGCGAGGCGGCGACGCCAACGCAGATCGAGAGCACGCTGCAGCGCGCGCACGCCGCGCAGCAACTGTGGCGTACCGTGCCGCGCAGCGAGCGCGCCGCGATCATGGAGCGCTTCTGCGCGGCCTTCGAGGCCCGCAGCGCGGAAATTGCCGCCGAGCTGAGCTGGCAGATGGGCCGGCCGAGCCGTTATGCGCCGAACGAAGTACGCGGCATGCTGGAGCGGGCGCGGCACATGGTCGCCATCGCGGGCAGGGCGCTCCTCGACATCGATGCGGGACCGAAGCCGGGTTTCCGCCGCTTCGTGCGCCGCGAGCCCCTCGGTGTCGTGTTCGTGGTCGCGGCCTGGAATTACCCCTATCTGATCGCGGTCAACAGCGTGGTGCCGGCGCTGATGGCCGGCAACGCCGTGGTGCTGAAGCATTCGGCGCAGACGCCGCTGTGCGGTGAACGCTATGCCGAATGCTTCGCTGCCGCCGGACTCCCGGCGGGCGTATTCCAGGTGCTGCACCTCGAGCACGCCGGCACCGAGCGCGTGATCCGCGATCCGCGCATCGACTTCGTGGCCTTCACGGGCTCGGTGGCCGGCGGCCACGCGGTGCAGCGCGTGGCGGCGGAACGCTTCATCGGTGTCGGCCTGGAGCTCGGTGGCTGCGATCCGGTCTATGTGCGCCACGATGCCAACCTGCCGCACGCCATCGAGAACATCGTCGATGGCGCCTATTTCAACTCGGGCCAGTCCTGCTGCGGCCTGCAGCGCATCTACGTGCACGAGAGCGTCTATGAGCGCTTTGCCGCGGGCTGCAGCGAGCTGGTGGCGCAGTACCAGCTGGGCGATCCGCTGGATGCCGCCACCACCCTGGGCCCGCTGGTGCGCACCAGCGCGGCCGATGCGGTGCGGGCGCAGCTGCGCGCCTCGACCGAAGCGGGCGCTCGCCCGGTGATCGATGAGCGCGCGTTTCCCCTGAGCAAGCCCGGAACGCCTTACCTGGCCCCGCAGCTGCTGCTCGATGCGCCGGCCGATGCGGTGGTGATGCGCGAGGAAATCTTCGGGCCGGTGGCCGGTGTCATGAAGGTGCAGTCCGACGATCAGGCCGTGTCCCTGATGAACGCCAGCGCCTACGGACTCACCGCCGCGGTGTGGACGAGCGATGAAGCGGCGGCGCTGGCCCTGGGCGAGCGGGTGCAGACCGGCACCTGGTTCATGAACCGCTGCGACTATCTCGACCCGGCGCTCGCCTGGGTGGGCGTGAAGGATTCGGGGCGTGGCTGTACGCTCTCGGTCGTCGGCTACGAGCACCTGACGCGGCCGAAGTCATTTCATCTGCGGGTGAAGACGTGAACACTCTCCTCAAAGCCAACTGGAACTATCCGACGCGCATCTGGGCGGGACCCGGGCGCATCGCGGAACTGGCCACGGCCTGCGCCGCGCTCGGCATCAGGCGCCCGCTGCTGGTGACCGACCAGGGCCTGCGCGATGCGCCGATGATTCGCCAGGCGCGCGCACTGGTGCCGGAGGCGGGACTGTTCGCCGACGTGCGCGGCAATCCGGTCGCGGCCAACATCGAGGCGGGACTGCACGCCTATCGCGGCGGCGGCCACGACGGCGTGATCGCCTACGGCGGCGGCTCGGCGCTCGACGCCGGCAAGGTGATCGCCTTCATGTCCGGGCAGACCCGCCCACTGTGGGACTTCGAGGACATCGGCGACTGGTGGACGCGGGCCGACGAGCGCGGGATCGCGCCGGTGGTCGCCGTGCCGACCACCGCAGGTACCGGATCCGAAGTGGGCCGGGCCGGCGTCGTGACCAACGAGGTCACGCACC
>DASWFL010000259.1:0-15667 GCA_036394255.1 Steroidobacteraceae bacterium | reverse complement strand
CCTGGAGCTGGCGCCAGGGTTTACCGGCGCGCGCCACAACTATGCCGTCGTGCTGCACCGCCAGAACAAGTCCGCCGCCGCGCTGAACGAGCTCGAGTCCCTGCTGGCCCTCGAGCCGCGCAATCCCGGATACCTGAACCTCAAGGCGGCCGTGCTGGCCCGGATCGGCGATTACACCGACGCCCTCGACGTCTACAAAGGAATACTGACCGCGCACCCGCAGCAGCCCAAGATCTGGATGAGCTACGGCCACGCACTCAAGACCGCCGCGAGCGCGGAAGAGAGCATTGCCGCGTACCGGCGCAGTATCGAGCTTCAGCCCTCGCTGGGCGAAGCCTACTGGAGCCTGGCGAATCTGAAGATCTTCCGCTTTGCCCCGGCGGAACTCGATGCCATGCGGGCGCAACTGCGCCGTGCAGACCTGGCGGACGAAGACAGTTATCACCTGCACTTCGCGATCGGCAAGGCCCTGGAGGACGGCGGTCAATACGCCGAGTCCTTCGAGCACTACAGCCTGGGTAACGCCTTGCGGCGCAAGGAAGTTCATTACGACCCGGAAGAGATGACGCAGAGCGTGCGGCGCGCCAGGATTCTGTGCACGCGCGAATTCTTCGCCAGCCGGAGCGGCTATGGCGCGACGGCGCCCGATCCGATATTTATCGTCGGCCTGCCGCGCGCCGGCTCGACGCTGGTGGAGCAGATCCTCTCGAGTCACTCCCAGGTCGAGGGCACGATGGAGCTGCCCGAGATCAACGCGGTCACCAGGACCCTGCGCGATCGAGTCGCCGGCCAGGACAGGCTCGAGTACCCGGAAGCGCTGGCGCGCATAGTCGCGGGCGACTGCCGCGAATTCGGTGAACAGTATCTTGCCAGCACGCGCATCGTGCGCAAGAGCGGCGCGCCCTACTTCATCGACAAGATGCCGAACAATTTCCTGCACCTCGGGCTGATTCACCTGATCCTGCCCAATGCCAAGATCATCGACGCGCGCCGCCACCCGCTGGGCTGCTGCTTTTCCGGTTTCAAGCAGCACTTCGCCCGCGGCCAGCACTTCTCCTACCGGCTGGAGGACATCGGCCGCTACTATCACGACTACGTCGAGCTGATGGCGCACTTCGATGAGGTGCTGCCGGGCCGTGTCCACCGGGTCATCTACGAGCGCATGGTGGCGGACACCGAAACGGAAATTCGCCGGCTGCTGGACTATTGCGGGCTGCCTTTCGAGGAGCAGTGCCTGCGCTTCTACGAGAACGACCGGCCCGTGGCGACTCCCAGTTCCGAGCAGGTGCGGCAGCCGATCTATCGGCAGGCCGTGGACCAGTGGCAGCACTACGAACCGTGGTTGGGCCCGCTCAAGGAAGCGTTAGGAGAGGTGCTGACACGCTATCCGGAGGCGCCGGAGTTTCCCTGAATGTCTGGCGCCGCCCTCAGAACTTCTGCCCGATCCTGAAGCCTATCGTGCGCGGCTGGCCCGGCACGGTATAGACGTGGCCCGGATAACCCAATGAGGTCAGGGACGTGCCGGCACAGACCGCCTCGGTGCACTCGGCATAGCGGTAGAGGTCCTCGCGCTTGTCGGTCACGTTGTTGACGAAGAGTTCATAGTCAATCCGATTGCGCGAGAGGCCAAAACTGAGGTCCAGGAGCCCAAAGGGCTTCTGCTTGCCCAGCAATTCGCGTTCCGCCGTCCGCAGATCCTCCCAGCTGTAGGTCTGATAGACGTAGGCCGCCTGCGCGTGTGCTTCGAAGCCCCCCAGCGTCCAGTTGTAGCGTGCCTCGAGATTGCCCTTGAATTTGGGCGTCGTTGGCAGCATCTGTCCGGCCGGCGCCTGCGGCGTCGTACACAGTACATTGCCGCAGAATCCATAGTAATTATTGCTCAGCGACGCGTCCGTATAGGCCAGGCCGCTCGACACCGTCAGGTGATTGTCGACCGCCCAGTCCACCTGGGTTTCCAGGCCCTTGATCTTCGCATCTCCGGCGTTGGCGACCTGGGTCACCGAATTGGGCCCCAGGAAAGCGAACTGGAAGCTGGCCCATTTTTCATGATAGATCGCACCGTTGAAGCGCAACCGGTTATTCAACCAGCTGGTCTTCCAACCGAATTCGTAGCTCGTCAAGTAGTCGGCCGCGTACGGCGGAAGCGAGCCGACCCTGTTGATGCCGCCTGGCCGGAAGCCTCTGGAATAGGTGCCGTACACCATATGCGCCGGATCGAACTTATAGCTGAGATTGAATTTTGGCGTCCAGCCCGAGCCCTTGGTTTCCACTCCATCGTGCCACGGGCCTCCCACCGGAACAAAGGCACTGCCATCCCAGCGCACGCCGCCAGTGTGGATGTCGTCGCACCAGTTGCCGAGGATCGGCGGCCCGAGCACGAAGCCTTGGGCGATGTTTGCCAGGCACTCCTTCTCACCCGTATGGCCCGACCAGTCATTGCCCTGGCCGTACCCATAGAATCCCTGCAGGGTGTTGTCTGACCAGTAACGCCGCACCCCCGCGGTGGCGATCAGCTGTGGAGTCAGATCAAAGCTCAATTCCGTAAACAGGGCAGAGTCGCGATTGACGCGCTGCTCGTTGGTGAGCCAGAAATCCGGCGCCCAGCCGGTAACGCTGACCTGGGCGCCGAGATCCGGGCTGCCATTGACGCCAAACAGCTGGTATTCCTGGCGGATGTCATGGGTCTGACGCCCCACGAAGGCGCCCGCGACAAAGCGGAAGCGATCCGTCTTCGGCGAGGAGATGCGCAGCTCATTGCTTTGCATCCGGAACATATCCGTCCCCTGGATGCGCTGAATGGCCTGGATCGGGTTGCCGGCGTTGTCGACGTTGTAGTTGCCAACGCCAGTGCCGCTGTAGATGACCGAGTAGGCCAGGGAATAATCGGCGTAATCGGAATGAGTCTGATCGTGGCGTGCCAGATAACCGGTGGCATAGGTGAGATCCAGATTGCCGATCTTGCCCTCGACCGTGGCCGCCAGCTGCACCCAGCGGTCGTCGGCAAATTCGGGTGAGAAATGCGTGACTGCCAGGTCACCGATGCTTTCATCGTAGGCGAACAGGCCCCGCGAGATGGTCTTCTGGGCCTGCACCACCGGCGTAACGGTCCAGTTATCGGAGAACACGATCTTCAGCGCGGCACGCCCGCCCGTCGTATCGACACTGTTGTAGTTCTTCCTGGCATACGGGGCGTTATCGAGCGTCCAGGCCGGCGCCGACGCACCCGTGTACACGCTGGTGGCCGCGGGGAAGTTCAAGGTGCCGTGCACATTGTCGATGTAGCCGGCGTCATGCTCCGCCCAACCCACGAGCCGCACTGCAGCGCTATCGCCCACGGGGAGGTTGAGGAAACCTTCGATGATGCCGCCCTGGTCGCCGTGGGACACGACGTTGCCCTGCGCTTCGTATCCGGCCGAGAATTTCTTCAGTTCGGGCTTGTTGGTGATGATGCGCAGCGTTCCAGCCTGCGAACTGGCACCGTACAGGGTGCCCTGCGGGCCCGCCAGGGCCTCGACGCGCTCAATGTCATAGACGTGTATATCGAGCGGGCCGGTGATCGTCGTGATGGGCTGTTCATCCAGGTACACGCCGACACTGGGCAGCGGGCCCGAATGATTGGGCGTGCCGCCGGTCGAAATGCCACGCATGTAGATCTTCGCCAGGCCGGGGCCGAAGGTCTGGTAGGTGACGCTCGGCAGGAACTTCGCATAGTCTTCAAAGCTCTCGACGTGCAGCTCTTCCAGCTTCGCGTTGCCGATGGCCTGGATGCTCAGTGGCACGTCCTGCAGGCTTTCCACCCGCTTCGTCGCCGTAACGATCACTTCCTCGAGTCCCTCGCCCTCGCCGCGCACCTGGGCGTGCGCGGCCGGCATGCAGGCGAGCATCGCAGTCGCCAGGGGCGTCGCCCTCATCAGGATCCGGCCGGTTCCGGTGGTCTCACAACGCCGTAGTTTTCTTTGTCGACTCCGGGTCATTTTTATTGCTCCCCTTGAAACCGCAGCAAAAGTCCCACCAAGGCCGCGCGCAAAGATACCACAGGCCTTGCCTCGCCCGAAACGCTACAAGTTCAGCCTGCCAGTCTGGAGCCGGGGCGGATCGTAGCGACAAAACGACAAGGCGGACGCCCGAGCGGCAGTCTCTTGATAGAAAGGCCGCGCCGAAACTCGACCTTGAACTAGGGGGCCGGCTTGGGCGGCGGCGTCGCCGGCTCGGGCTGCGCACCCGGTGCGGCGGGCGGAGGCGGGTTTCCCGGCGGCAGGTAACCCCAAGGCATGGGCGAGCCCCGATCCTGCATCATCTGCGCCGGGCACCCGTGCAGCATCATCATGGCGTGCATGCGCCCGCAGTGCGCCGCCAGGAACAGGCAAGCGAGCACCAGCAGCGCCGCCAGCGTAAAGGCCCAGTAGCCCAGAATTCGGCCGAAGGCCTTCAGCTTGCCTTCGGATCGATGCGCCAGGTAGAAAACCGCGTAGCCCGCCACGGTCAGCATGGTCGCGGGAATCAGTGCGAGCAGACAGATCATGGTGCCTCCTGTGCGCCGGCGCGCGCCTCAACCACTGGCTTTGCCGAGCAACGCCGTCAGCTCGGGCACGATCTTGAACAGATCGCCCACCAGCCCGACGTCCGCCACCTCGAAAATCGGCGCCTCGGCATCCTTGTTGATCGCGACGATTGTACGCGCGTCCTTGATGCCGGTGAGATGCTGGATGGCTCCGGAGATGCCGATCGCCACGTACAGCTCGGGAGCGATGATCTTGCCGGTCTGCCCGACCTGCATGTCGCTCGGGACGTAGCCGGCGTCGACCGCGGCGCGCGAGGCACCGACCGCGGCGCCCAGGCGGTCCGCCAGGGTGTAGATGAGCTTGAAGTTCTCCGAGTTCGCAAGGGCGCGGCCACCCGAGACCACGCGCGAAGCGGACTGCAGTTCCGGCCGGTCGGTCTTCGCGGCGTTGATCGATACAAAGCGAGTATGCGTCGGCAGCAGCGCATCGGTCGCCACCGCTTCGATCGGCGCGCTGCCACCGCTTCCGGCGGCCGCAAAGGATGCCGTGCGTATCGTGGCCACCAGCTTGACATCAGGCGGCGAATCGATCGTCACGATGGCATTTCCGGCATAGGTCGGCCGGCGAAAGCGGTGGGAGGACTCCACGGACATGAGGTCGCTCACCTGCCCCACGCCCAGCAGGGCCGCCACGCGCGGCAGCAGGTCCTTGCCGAAGGTATTGGCCGGTCCGAGCACGTAGTCGTAGCCGGCGGCGAGTTTCACCACTTGCGGGGCGAGCACGGCGGCGAGCAGATGCGCGTTCTCCGCACGCTCCACGAGGAGCACCTTGCCGACGCCGTCCAGCTCCGCGGCCTGCGCGGCGATCGTCCCGCCAGCGGCCGCGAACACGGCCACGTGCAGCTCTGCGGCGCCGAGCTTCACGGCGGCCGTCACGCAGCGCGAGGTTCCCGAACCGAGCTGCGTCCCGTCATGATCGGCGACGATCAGCACGCGGCTCATGACACCACCCCGCGCCTGCGCAGCTCCGCCAACAGCTCCGGCACGTCCTTGACCATGATCCCGCGCGCCCGCGGCACCGGCGGCTCGGTCTTCACCACCTTGAACTGCGGCACGGCGTTCACGCCCAGGGCCGCCAGATCGGTCAGGGCCATGGGCTTCTTCTTGGCCTTCATGATGTCCGGCAACTTGATGTAGCGCGGCTCGTTGAGGCGCAGGTCGGTGGTGACGACCGCAGGCAGGTCGATCGACAGGGTCTCGAGGCCGTTATCCACCTCGCGCGTGACCTGGGCCGTGTCGCCCTGCAGCTCGAGCTTCGAGGCGAAGGTGACTTGCGGCCGCTCCCACAGGGCCGCCAGCATCTGTCCGGTCTGGCCGGCGTCATCGTCTATCGCCTGCTTGCCGAGGATCGCGAGGCCAACCTGTTCCTGCCTGATGATCGCCAGCAGCGCGCGCGCCACGCCCTGCGGCTCGATGGGCTGGTCGCATTTGACCAGGATCGCCCGATCGGCGCCCATGGCGAGCGCGCTGCGCAGCTGCGTCTGCACATCCTCCGGGCCGACGGCGACCACGATCACCTCGGTGGCCTGGTTCCGCTCCCTGATCCGCAGCGCTTCCTCGAGTGCGATCTCATCGAAGGGATTGATACTCATCTTGACGCCATCGAGCGCCACCCCGCTCCCGTCGGGCTTGACCCGCACGCGCACGTTGTAATCGACCACCCGCTTGATACCGACCAGAATCTTCATGCCCTTAGGCTCCCGCTCAGCTTGCCTTCACCAGGATATCCATGAGTTCATCGACGCGCCGGCCCTCGAGCGCCACCGGATCGGCGAAGCACTCCTCAATGCGCTGCGCCTGCGACGAGGGAAAATGCGCGCGCATGCTCTGGCGGAACTTTTCCACCAGCAGCGGCATGCCCTCGGCGCGCCGGCGCCGATGACCGACAGGATAATCAATCTGCACGCGCTCGGTTGCCGTGCCATCACGAAAGAACACCTGCACGGCGTTACCGATGTAGCGCTGGTCGCGCTGGTAATAGGCGCGCGTGAAGCCGGCATTCTCCCCGACGCTCATTCTGGCACGCAACGCGTCGATCCGCGGATCCGCGGCCACCCGGTCTTCGTAGTCCGCGGCCGTCAGGCGGCCGAAGATGAGCGGCACGGCGGTCATGTACTGAATGCAATGATCGCGATCGGCCGGGTTGGCGAGCGGCCCGGTCTTGTCGATGATCCGCAGGCCCGGCTCCTGCGTCTCGATCACGACCCGCTCGATTTCATCGAGACGGGCGCGGACCTGGCCGTGCAGCTTCAGGGCGCACTCGACCGCGGTCTGCGCATGGAATTCCGCCGGATAGCTGATCTTGAACAGCACATTTTCCATGACATAGCTGCCGAAGGCCTGGGGCGCGGCCAGCGCCTGGCCCTTGAACAGCACGTCCTGGAATCCCCAGGTGGGCGCGGACAGGGCCGAAGGGTAGCCCATCTCCCCGGTAAGCGCGATCAGGGCATGACGCACGCCCCGCGCGGTCGCATCGCCGGCGGCCCAGCTCTTGCGTGAGCCGGTGTTGGGTGCGTGCCGATAGGTGCGCAGCGCGCCGCCATCGATCCAGGCATTTGAAACCGCGTTGATCACCTGCTGGAGCGTGCCGCCCAGGAGCGTCGTCGCAACCGCCGTCGAGGCCACGCGCACGAGCAGCACGTGATCGAGCCCGACCCGATTGAAACTGTTCTCGAGGGCGAGGACGCCCTGGATCTCGTGGGCCTTGATCATCGCCGTGAGCAGATCCCGAACCCGCGGCGCCGGCGTGACAGGTGGCGAGCGCCGCCTCGCCAGGTAGTCGGCCACCGCCAGAATGGCGCCCAGATTGTCCGAGGGATGGCCCCATTCCGCCGCGAGCCAGGTGTCATTGAAATCGAGCCAGCGCACCATCGCGCCGATATTGAAGGCCGCCTGAACGGGTTCGAGTTCATGGTCGAGACCCGGGACGCGCGCGCCTCCGGCCAGTGTGGCGCCCGGAACGATCGGGCCGAGCAGCCGGGTGCAGGCCGGAAACGCGAGCGCCTGCACCGCGCAGGCGAGGCTGTCCATCAGGCAATACTGCGCAGTCTGGTAGGCGAGAGCGCTGTCGATGGGCGCGGCATGCGCGTAGGTGGCGATAGCCACCAGCAGCTGGTCCGGATCCGGCCGCTGCGCGGACTTGTGGTCGTGGCCGCTCATGGCGCGGTCAGGTCCGCAGCCGCAGGGGCAGGAATTTCTGCTGCTCCGGGCCGGTGTAGTGGGCGCTCGGGCGGATGATCTTGCCATCCTGACGCTGCTCGATGATGTGCGCGCCCCAGCCGGTCGTGCGCGCAATCACGAACAGCGGGGTGAACATGGCGGTCGGCACGCCCATGGCGTGGTAGCTCACGGCGCTGTACCAGTCGAGGTTCGGGAACATGTTCTTGATCTCGGCCATCACCGCTTCGAGCCGCTCGGCGATGCGGAACACGCTCAGGTCGCCAGCCTCTTCGGCGAGCCGGCGTGCGACGCGCTTGATCACTTCATTGCGCGGGTCGGAGATGGTGTAGACCGGATGGCCGAAACCGATCACCACCTCCCGGTTGCCGACACGCCGGCGGATGTCGGCCTCGGCCTCGTCCGGATTGGGGTAACGGAGCTGCGTTTCCAGGGCGGCCTCGTTGGCGCCACCGTGCTTCGGGCCGCGCAGTGCGCCGATCGCCCCGGTGATGGCCGAATACACATCCGTGCCCGTGCCCGTGATCACCCGCGCGGCAAAGGTGCTGGCATTGAATTCGTGCTCGGCGTACAGGATCAGGGAAGTGTGCATCGCCCGCACCCAGGAGGCACGCGGAGCCGACTGGTGCAGCAGATGCAGGAAATGTCCGCCGACCGACTCATCGTCGGTCTGAACGCCGATCCGGCGAGCGCTGCGGCTGTAATGATGCCAGTAGCCCAGCGCCGAACCCAGGCAGGCGATCAATCGATCGATGATGTCGCGGGCACCGGGCTCGCTGTGATCGGCGTCCTCGGGCGACAGGCAGCCGAGGGCGGAAACCGCCGTGCGCATCACATCCATCGGGTGCGCAGTGGCCGGCAGCAGCTCGAGGATTGCGCACAGCGCCGGCGGTAGTCCGCGCAGGGCCCGGAGCTTCTCCCGGTAGGCGTCCAGCTCGGTGAGCGTCGGCAGCTTGCCGTGCACGAGCAGATAAGCGATTTCCTCGAACTCGCAGGTCTCCGCCACGTCCAGGATGTCGTAGCCGCGGTATTGCAGGTCGTTGCCCGTGCGGCCCACGGTGCACAGGGCGGTATTGCCCGCCACCACTCCGGACAGGGCGACGGATTTCTTCGGCCTGAACGCAGGCGTTGGCACCGGACCGGTCATGCACGGGCCCCGGGAGATCCAGCCGCCGCCCTATTTGTGCTTGCCGGTCGCAAACAGGGCATCGAGTTTCTGTTCGTAGGCATGGTAATCGAGATAGTGATACAGCTCGTCGCGGGTCTGCATCAGGGGCAATGCCTCGGCCTGGCTGCCGGTGCGCCGGATGATCTGGTAGGTCTTGAGCGCCGCCGCGTTCATCGCGCGGTACGCCGAGCAGCAATACAGCACGATGTCGACACCGGCTGCGCCCAGCTCGTCGCGGGTGTAGAGCGGCGTGCGGCCAAACTCGGTGATGTTGGCGAGTATCGGCACCTGGACCGCCGCCTTGAAGCGCCGGTACATCGACAGATCCGTCACGGCCTCGGGGAAGACCATGTCAGCCCCGGCCGCCACGCAGGCCCGGCAGCGCTCGATGGCCCGCTCCAGACCCTCACTGGCCAGCGCGTCGGTGCGGGCCATGATCACGAAGTCCGCATCGCTGCGCGCATCCACCGCGGCCTTGATGCGATCGACCATCTCCTCCTGCGGCACGATCTCCTTGCCGGGCCGGTGACCGCAGCGTTTGCTCTGCACCTGGTCCTCGATATGCAGTCCGGCCGCGCCCGCCTTGCTGAAGGAGCGCACGGTGCGCGCGATGCTGAAGGCGCCGCCCCAGCCGGTGTCCGCGTCCACGAGGAGCGGAACGCCGACCGCGTCGGTGATGCGGCGTATATCCGTGAGCACGTCGTCCGGGTTGCTGATGCCCAGATCCGGCAGCCCCAGCGAATTGGCGGCCACTCCACCACCGGACAGATACAGGGCGCGAAAGCCGACGGCCTCGGCCAGGCGCGCGGCATAGGCGTTGATGGCGCCCACGACCTGCAGCGGCCGCTCATCCGCCAATGCCTGCCGGAAGCGCTGCCCGGCGCTGCTGTGAGGAAGCATGTGCGTGGTTAACTCTGAATCTTCTTTGGGTGGGCTGCGCGCAATACTCGGCGGCTGCAGAGTTTGCCATAGCACGGCGATTGCCGGGAGGCTAATATGCCGAGCGAGCTGTGCGATCCGGTCGACGCCGATCTGCGGGGATTCAAGCATGAGCAGCCATCTGCGCGGCAAGACACTTTTCATCAGCGGCGCATCGCGCGGCATCGGCCTGGCCATCGCATTGCGCGCGGCGCGCGACGGCGCCAACGTCGCGATCGCCGCCAAGACCGACCAGCCCCACCCCCGCTTGCCCGGCACGATCCACACCGCGGCGGCGCAGGTCGTAGCGGCCGGTGGCCAGGCGCTGGCCCTGGTCTGCGACATCCGCGATGAACAGCAGGTGGAGGCCGCCGTGGCGGCGAGCGTGGCGCGATTCGGGGGCATCGACGTCTGCGTCAACAACGCCAGTGCCATCAGTTTGACGCCGCTCCTGGACACACCGATCAGGCGCTTTGATCTGATGCATGGCGTCAATGCGCGCGGCAGCTTCCTGGTGACGCAGAAATGCATGCCGCATCTGCTCCAGTCAGCCAATCCGCACGTCCTGACCATTTCCCCGCCACTGGCGCTGCAGGAGCGCTGGTTCGCCCCGCACGTGGCCTACTCGATGGCCAAGTTCGGCATGAGCATGGTCGTGCTGGGCGTGGCCGGCGAGTACCGTGGCCGCGTCGGGGTGAATGCGCTGTGGCCGCGGACCGCGATCGACACCGCCGCAATGGCTGTGCTCGCCAGCCACATGCCGATCGGCGCACTCCGCTCAGCCCGCATCATGGCCGACGCGGCCCACCTGATCCTGACCGCCGATGCCCGCCAGACCACCGGCAACTTCTACATCGATGATGAACTCCTGGCCGCCCATGGGATCACCGACCTGTCCGGCTACGGGCCACCGGGCGTGCGCGACATCGATATCACGCCCGACATCTTTGTACCGAGCCTGCGCGAGCTGCGCGGTGCGCCGGGCGCGACGACGCGCTGAGGAGTCGCGATGAGCGAAGTGGGCGCAGTCGTTTCCTATGAGTTGCGCGCTGCGGTGGCGCACATCACGCTGAACCGCCCCGCGGCCCTGAATGCCTTCGACCGGGCGATGCGCCCGCAGCTGGCCGCGGCGTTGCAGCGTGCGGCGGCCGACCCGCTGGTTCGTGCCGTGGCGCTGCTGGCCGCAGGTCGTGCCTTCAGCGCCGGTGCGGACCTGAAGGAAATGCACTCCACCGGGCGCGTCGATGCCGAGGTGCGGCGGCAGCTCGAGGAGGAGTACGCGCCGGGCATCCACGCCATCGCGAGCATGGCAAAGCCGGTCATCGCCGGCGTCGAGGGCCTCGTGGCCGGCATCGGCTGCGCCTACGTGCTGGCCAGCGACCTGGTCGTCATGGCCGAGGATGCCTACTTCACCCTGCCCTTCCAGAACATCGCGCTCGTGCCCGACGGTGGCATCACCTGGATGCTCGAGCGCCAGATCGGCGCGCGCCGGGCCTTCGAGCTCGCGGTCGAATGCGAGCGCGTGCCGGCGGCGCGCTGCCTGGAACTCGGGCTGGTCAACCGTGTGGTGCCAAAGGGTACCGCGAACGAAGCCGCGGCCGAGTGGGCGGGGCGCCTCGCACGGCGCGCGCCCCTGGCGCTCATGCACACCAAGCGCTTGCTGCGCCAGGCCGCCACGGTGGATTTCACGCAGGGCCTGCGCAACGAGGTGCTGGCGCAGGAACAATGCATCGCCAGTGCGGATTTCAGGGAAGGCGTCGCGGCCTTCCTCGAAAAACGCGCCGCCCGGTTCAGCGGTGGGTGATCATCCGGTGAGGCGCGCGCGGGGGCCTGGCGGATGAGCTCGCTGACCACCGGCCAGGTGCTGGCCGATTCCCTCATCGCGCATGGTGTCGACACCGTGTTCGGGATTCCCGGCGCGCACATGTACGACTTCAACGACGCCCTGGCGCAACGCCAACAGCAGCTGCGTTTCATCACCACGCGGCACGAACAGGGCGCGGCCTACATGGCCTTCGGCTACGCGAAATCCACCGGCCGGGTCGGGGTCTATACCGTGGTTCCGGGTCCGGGCCTGCTGAATTCCGGCGCCGCCCTGTGCACGGCCTACGGCGCCACGGCACCGGTGCTGTGCATCACGGGCAACATCCAGTCCCATCTGATCGGGCGGGGGCGCGGGCAGCTGCACGAGTTGCCCGATCAGCTGGCCTTGCTGCGCGGGCTCACCAAGTGGTCCGAGCGCATCAACCATCCCAGCGAGGCGGGCGCGGTGATGGCCGAGGCCTTCCGGCAGCTGCGCAGCGGGCGAGTGCGTCCGGTGGCGATCGAGGCGCCCTGGGACGTGTTTGGCATGCGGGCGGAGGTCACGCCCGTCGCCCCGCTGGCACCGCTCGCTCCGCCCGTTCCCGATCCGGCGGCGGTCGCGGCCGCGGCGGAGCTGATCGGCGCTGCCCGGCGGACACTCATCATGGTGGGTGCCGGCGCGCTGGACGCGGGCCCGGCGGTGCTCGAACTGGCGCAGCTGATCCAGGCGCCGGTCACCGCGCACCGCAGCGGCAAGGGCATCGTCAGCGAGGAATCCCCATACGGAATGTCGCTGGTCGCCGCCTGGGATTACTGGAAGGAGTGCGATCTGCTCATCGGCATCGGCAGCCGGCTCGAGCTGCAGTACCTGCGCTGGAAGTGGTTCCCCAGGCAGCTGAAGGTCCTGCGCATCGATATCGATCCGACGGAGATGGTGCGGCTCCGGCCCGACGTGGGCATCGTCACGGACTCGACACTCGGCGTCCGTGCCCTGCTTGGCGCGCTCAAGGGCCATCTGGGCCGGCGCAAGCCGATGGAGGCGGAGTTCCTGTCGGTCAAGGAGCGCGCGCGCGTGGCCATGCAGTCCGTTACGCCGCAGCTCGCCTACCTCAATGTGATCCGGGCGGTGCTGCCGCGCGACGGCTTTTTCTGCGAGGAGATCTCCCAGGTCGGCTTCACCGCGCGCTTCGGCTTTCCGGTGTATGAGCCGCGCCAGTACGTCACCTGCGGCTATCAGGACAATCTCGGCTTCGGCTTCAACACCGCGCTCGGCGTCAAGCTCGCGCACCCGGGCAGGGCCGTCATCGCCGTCAGCGGCGACGGGGGCTTCATGTATGGGGTCCAGGAGCTGGCCACTGCCGTGCAGTACGGCATCAACGTCGTCAGCATCGTGTTCAACAATTCCGCCTATGGCAACGTCTGGCGCGATCAACAGGAACGCTACGCCGGCCGATTGCTGGGCGTGGAGCTGCGCAACCCTGATTTCGTGAAACTGGCGGAGAGCTTTGGTGCGTTGGCGATGCGCGTGGCGACGCCGGAGCAGCTCAAGGGCGCACTCGAGCGCGCCCTGGCCGCCGCAGCGCCCGTGCTCATCGAAGTGGACTGCCCGCGCGGGAGCGAAACCTCCCCGTGGCCGTTCCTGCATCCGCCGCCGCCCTCAGGCTGAGCGCACGCCGCGCCGGCCCACGTCCGGCTTACTTGCCGCCCTCGTACTTGAAGGACACGCTCACTCGCGCGCGGAATGCCTCGACCTGGCCATTCTTGAGCTGCAGGTCCAGCCGCCCCACTTCGGCCACCCGCAAATCGCGCAGCGTCTTGCCTGCCTTGTTCACTGCCGCGACCGCGGCTTTCTCCCAGGACTCTTTGCTCGTGCCCACGAGTTCGATGACTTTGTAAACGCTGTCAGCCATGGTTGGATACCTCCCATCCGAACGCCGGAACTCCCACGCAACAATACACCTGTTGATGGCTCCGAGTATTGGCGAGCTACAGGCGCACGCGTCGTTCCAGGTGCTGGCCGTCGAGAATGCGGCTGGCGATTTCCTCGATGCTGCACTCGGTCGTGTCCAGATGCGGAATGGCGGCGCGTCCAAACAGCGCCAGCGCCGCGCGCAACTCCGACTGCACCTGCTGGAGCGAGGCGTAGCGGCTGTTCGGACGCCGCTCATGCCGGATCTGCTGCAGGCGATCCGGGCGTATCGTCAGCCCAAAGAGCCGGGACCGGAACGGCGCCAGAGCCGCGGGCAATTCGCCCGATTCCAGGTCTTCGTCGGCCAACGGATAATTCGCCGCCAGGACGCCGTACTGCAGGGCGAGGTAAAGACAGGTCGGTGTCTTCCCGGAGCGCGAGACGCCCACCAGGATCACATCGGCACTGGCGTAATCGCGCGGTCCGGCGCCGTCGTCGTTGGCGAGCGCATAGTTGGTGGCGTTGATTCTCGCCGTGTACGACGCCAGGTTCGACATGCCGTGCGCGCGGCCGCTGGCGTGGGCCGAGGGCATGGCCAGTTCGGCCTCGAGGGGTCCGAGAAAGGCCGCAAAAAAATCCAGGCACAGCGCGTTCGCCCGCCGCAGGACCGCGCGCACCTGATCATCCACCAGCGTCGCGAACACGATCGGCCGCACGCCGCTCTCACGGGCGGCGGCATCGATGCGCTGCAGGACTTCGGCGGCCTGCTCCACGCTGGCGACGAACGGGAGCGTGACGGACTGGTACTGCGCGCCATCGAACTGGGTCAGCAGACTGTGCCCGAGGGTCTCGGCGGTGACGCCGGTCTGGTCGGAGACGAAGAACACCGTGCGCTTGCTCACCCTG
The DNA here is from genome assembly GCA_036394255.1 of Steroidobacteraceae bacterium. Taxonomy (GTDB): domain Bacteria; phylum Pseudomonadota; class Gammaproteobacteria; order Steroidobacterales; family Steroidobacteraceae; genus FEN-1191. The sequence continues at coordinate 1,225 of DASWFL010000259.1, read as the reverse complement.
CCCCGCCTCCCGCCTCTGCCCTGCCGTCGCGGCGGGCAGTGTCCCATGCGATGAAATCGTGGACAATACGCCGCTCAAAGTACAAGGGAAGAACGCGTTGAGCGAATACGTCCTGTCCTTCGACGCGGTCGGCCTCGGGGATCTCGAGCGTGTGGGCGGCAAGAACGCCTCCATCGGCGAACTCCTGCGCGCGCTGACGCCGCTCGGCGTGCGCGTGCCGCGCGGCTTTGCGACCACGGCCGATGCCTTCCGCGAGTTCCTGCACCAGGGCGGCCTCGACCGGCGCATCAAGGCCGAGCTCGACGTGCTCGACTGCGCGGACGTCACGGCACTCAGTGCCTGCGGCGCGCGCATCCGGGGCTGGATACTCGATACACCGTTTCCGCCCGCGCTGCGCCAGGCTGTCCTGGACGGCTGGCGCGCCATGGCGGCCGGCAGGAACATCGCCGTGGCCGTGCGCTCCTCGGCCACCGCCGAGGACCTGCCCTCCGCCTCCTTCGCCGGACAGCAGGAGACCTTCCTCAACGTACAGGGCGAGGCGGCGCTGCTGCGCGCGGTACACGAGGTGTACGCCTCGCTGTACAACGATCGCGCCATCGCCTATCGCGTGCACCAGGGCTTCGAGCATGCGCAGGTCGCGCTGTCGGTGGGCGTGCAGCACATGGTACGGAGCGATCTGGGCGCGAGCGGCGTGATGTTCACGCTTGATACCGACTCGGGTTTCCGCGAGGTGGTGTTCATCACCAGCTCCTACGGCCTGGGGGAGACCGTCGTGCAGGGCGCGGTGAACCCGGACGAGTTCTACGTCTACAAGCCCGGGCTGCGCGCCGGGCGCCCCTCGATACTGCGCCGCAGTCTTGGGGCCAAAGCCATCAAGATGATCTATGCGGACGCAGGGTCCGCCGAGCGCGTGCGCACGGTGGAAGTGCCCGGCGCCGAGCGGGCGAGATTCTCGCTCAGCGACGCGGAGGTGCAGCAGCTGGCGCGGCAGGCGCTGCTCATCGAGGAGCATTACGGCTGCCCCATGGACATCGAATGGGCGCGCGACGGCACCGACGAGCAGCTGTACATCCTGCAGGCGCGCCCCGAGACCGTGCATAGCCAGCTCGGCCGCTCCCTGCAGCGCTACATCCTGCGCGATCGCTCGCGCGTCCTGGTCGAGGGGCGCAGCATCGGCGGGCGCATCGGCAGCGGGCGCGCGCGCATCGTCCGCGCTGCACCCGAC
>DASWFL010000258.1:0-5418 GCA_036394255.1 Steroidobacteraceae bacterium | reverse complement strand
CTGGGCTCCTCACGCGAGGCGGCGATCCGCCTGCCCACGCAGGCCGGTCAGTCCGGTGACGTGATCCGCGGCAGGGTCGAGGGCGTGCTGCACTCGATCGATCCGCGCGCCGAGGTCACCAGTCTCGATGTCGTGGGCTCGCAGGTGGGCGCGGAGCTCAAGAGCGGCGCGGTGCTGGCGCTCACCGCGACGCTGGCATTGATATTCATGTACATCGCGGTGCGTTTTCACACCTGGCGCCTGTCGCTCGGTGCGATCCTCGCGGTGCTGCACGACCCGATTCTGGTGCTGGGCGCCTTTTCGCTGTGGCACACCTCCTTCGACCTGCCGGTGGTGTCGGCGATGCTGGCGGTGATCGGCTATTCGCTGAATGACACCGTCGTGGTCTTCGATCGGATCCGTGAACGCTTCGAGGGGAGCCGCCGGCTGGAGCCGGTCGCGGTGCTCGACCAGTCGATCAACCAGACGCTGTCGCGAACCATCATGACCAAGGTCGTGACGCTCATCGTCGTGGTGGCCCTCTATATGCTCGGTGGCCAGGCGCTCAAGGGTTTCTCGGCGGCGCTGATCATCGGCATCGTCGCCGGCACTTACTCCTCGATCTACATCTCGAGCGCCATCGCGCTGGACTGTGGCCTGAAAGCCGAGCACCTGCTGCCCACGGCCGTGAAAAAACCGGTCGACGAGCTGCCCTGACCGCCAGCACCGGGGCGAGGCCGGAGCGCGCATGCTGCAACTGCTGAACGAGCCGGGCACCTGGGCGGCGTTCGCCACGCTCACGGTGCTCGAGATCGTGCTCGGCATCGACAACATCATCTTCCTGGCGATCCTGGTGGGCCGGCTCCCGGTCGCCAGCCAGCCGCGCGCGCGTGTCGTCGGCCTGGGGCTGGCGATGTTCACGCGCCTCGCGCTGCTGTTTTCCATCATCTGGCTGACGCGCCTGACGCGGCCCTGGTTCGAGCTGCTCGGGCAGCAGATCTCCGGCCGCGACCTGATCCTCGGCGGCGGCGGCCTGTTCCTGCTGGCCAAGAGCGTGCTTGAGATCCACCATACCCTTGAGGGCGCGGCGGCCGAGCGAGCCGCGCGCGTAGTCGCCCGTTTCACGGCCATCGTCCTGCAGATCGCGGTGATCGACATTGTCTTCTCGCTCGATTCGGTATTCACCGCCGTCGGTCTGGCGCGGCCGGACCAGGTGCCGATCATGGCGGCGGCCATCGTCGCTTCCATCGTCGTGATGATGTGGCTCTCCGGGCCCATCTCGGCCTTCGTCGAGGAACACCCCACCGTCAAGATCCTGGCACTCGCCTTCCTGATCCTGGTGGGCGTGGCGCTGATCGGAGAAGGGCTGGACTTCCACATTCCGAAGGGCTACCTCTACTTTGCGATGGCCTTCTCGGTGCTGGTGGAGATGATCAACATCCGGCTGCGCAAGCTCCTCGACGCGCGCCGGCAGCGGAGCGGGAAATGAAAAGCAGGCTTTGGTCGACCCTATTGCTGCTCGCGGCCGCGACGGGCGTGAGTGCAGCAACGCCCGCGGCCTCGCCGCACCCGGCTCCAGCGCCCGCGGCAGGCGCTAGCACCTTGGGCGCACTGATTGCCGAGACCGGGCGGACGGGCAAGGAGGCCCGGCTCCCGCCCCATATCGTCGAGGCACTGGGACTGGGAGCGCATGTCGGGGGTCTCGCGGTCCGGCAGCTGGCCGTGCGCCAGGGAGTCGAAGTTCATGCCTTCAATGTCAGCGCGGAAAACAGCCGGGATGTGGTGATGTTCGACCACAACGAGGCCACCAAAGACACCCTGGTGCTGCTCGTGACGCGGGCCGCGAAACTGCGCCGCGCCGTCACCTACAGTGGTGGCGGTGAAAGTCACATCCTGGCTGCGCCGGAAGGGCGACGGCGTCTTGCCACCGAGCTCGACTACTGGCTGGCCAATCGCCGCAGCGGCTCCCCGGTCAGCCGGTAGAGGCTCCACTCGCTCATCTCCACGGCACCGAGCCGCAGGTAGAAGTCGATGGCCGGACGGTTCCAGTCCAGCGCCGACCATTCGAGCCGCCCGCACTCGCGCTGCACGGTGATCCGGGCCAGCTCCTGCAACAGCGCCTTGCCGACGCCGTGCCCGCGGTACGGCGGATCCACGTACAGGTCCTCCAGGTAGATCCCGGGCCTGGCCAGAAAAGTGGAGTAGTTGTGGAAGTACAGGGCAAAGGCGGCTGGCTGGCCTTCGTAGTGCGCCAGCAGCACCTCGGCGTAGCGGCGCTCGCCGAACAGGGTCGCGTGGAGCGCCTGCTCCGTGGCCCTGATTTCGTGAGTCAGGCGCTCGTATTCACCCAGCGCGCGGATGAAGCGCAGGATCTGCGGTACGTCGGCGGGCGTGGCCGTTCGAATGTTCGTCGTCATCCGCACATGGGAGTGCCAGCGCCCACTCAGCCCTGTTTGGCGACTACGCTGTGGCCGTACGAGTAAAGAAAATAAATCGCGAGCCCCGCCCCGGACCAGATGAAAAACGCTTCCCAGGTGATCGCCGGCAGGCCTGCCATGAGGAATGCGCAGAAGCCCATCCCGAGGAGCGGTACCAGCGGAACCCACGGTGTGCGGAACGGGCGCTTGAGGTTCGGTCGAGTCCTGCGCAGCACGATGACGCTGGCGCAAACCAGGAAAAAGGCAGAGAGCGTGCCCAGGTTGACCAACTGCGCCACCTTGCCGATCGGCGACAGGCCGGCTATCAGGGCAATGGCGACGCCGGATCCCAGAATGAGGCGCACCGGCGTCTGGGTTTTCGGATTGACCCGGGCCATTGGCGTGGGCAACAGTCCGTCCCGTGACATCGCCAGCACCACGCGGGTCAGGCCGAAATAGAGCACCAGCATGACCGTAGTGATGCCGGCCAGCGCGCCGATCGAGATAAGCGCTTCCGCCCAGCCGATGCCGAGCTGCTTGAGTGCATCGGCGATCGGCGCCTTGATGTCTATGTGGTCGTAATGCACCACGCCGGTGAGGATGCCGGACACCACGATGTAAAGAATCGTGCAAATCACCAGCGAAGCGATGATGCCGATCGGCAGGTTGCGCTGCGGATTGACCGTTTCCTCTGCCGCGGTGGAAACGGCGTCGAAGCCTATATAGGCGAAGAAGATGAGCGAGGCGCCGGTCAGGATACCGCCCATGCCGAAATGCGACTGGCCGGCGGCGTCCGTGACCTGCGTTGGGATGAATGGATGCCAATTCGCCGGATTGACGTGCGGCGCGGCAACCGCGATGAAGACGAGGACCGCGGCAAGCTTTACAAACACCATCACCGTATTGAACCGGGCCGATTCGCTGACGCCGATGGAGAGCAGCAACGACAACAACAATACGATGACCATAGCCGGCACGTTGGCGATGCCGCCGTCGAGCGGAGCATTGGTCAATGCGTGAGGCAGGTGCACGCCGAGCAGTTCCAGGATCTTGCCGAAATAGCCGGACCAACCAATGGCCACGGTGGAGGTGGCAACGGCGTATTCCAGGATGAGATCCCATCCGATGATCCACGCGATCAGCTCGCCGATTCCGGAGTAGGCATAGCCGTAGGCGCTGCCGGCACCGCCAATCGCGCCAGCGAGCTCGGCATAGCACAACGCCGCAAACGCGCAGGCGATACCGGAAAGGACGAACGAAAAGACGATGGCCGGGCCCGAGTACTGCGCCGCGACCACGCCTGTCAGGACGAAGATACCGGTGCCGATGATGCAGCCGATGCCGAGCATGGTCAGGTCAAACGCGCCAAGGCAGCGTTTCAGTCCAGTGTTGGCGTTGACGTCGATCGGTTTGGTGCGGAACAGACTCATGCGTTTTCCCCGCGATTGAGCTTGGTATTGCGGCTCTCCGCCTCGAGGTCCTGCATCGGCTTGCTCGCCAGCAACTGCTTAGGCATTGGCCTTCTCTCCCGGCGCGCGGACCGTCACGGTGCCGCTCGACTTTACACCGTCAGTGGCTCTGGCGACGAGCGGTGCGAAGGTCGCAACCATCGCCGCATGGATCCTCGGGCTGCCCGCGCACACATCGGCGCCGAGCTGGTATTCATCGCCATTGACGGCACTGATGTGGCCGCCGGCTTCCGTGACGAGCAGGGTGCCCGCGGCGGTATCCCAGGGCTTGAGCCCCAGTTCCCAGAAGCCATCGACGCGTCCGGCCGCCACGTAGGCCAGGTCGAGCGCGGCGGCACCCGCGCGGCGCACGCCGGCGACCTGCGGCATCACCAGGCGCAGCATCTGCAGGTAGGTGTCCAGGTCTTCGTTGGCGCGGAACGGGAAACCGGTGGCGATCAATGCGCCATCGAAACCGCGACGGCCGCTCACGCGGATCTTCCGGCCGTCGAGCTGCGCGCCCACGCCGCGCGTCGCCGTGAACAGCTCCTGGCGCAGCACGTCGTAGACCGTGCCCACTTCGAGCCGGCCGCGTACCTCGCAGGCAATCGACACTGCGTAGACCGGAAAGCCGTGCAGGAAATTGGTGGTGCCGTCGAGCGGATCGATGATCCAGCGCGTCTCGTGCGTGCCGCTGGCGCCACTCTCCTCGGCGAGGATGGCGTGCTCGGGATAATGGTGGCGGACGATGGCGATGATCTCCCGCTCGGCGGCGCGGTCGACTTCGGTGACGTAGTCGTGCCGGTCCTTGGCGTGGATCTCGATGCCCTCGAGGCGCGGAATGCTCCGTGCGATGACCTCTCCGGCGCGCCGTGCGGCGCGTACCGCGATATTCAGCAGTGGGTGCATAGTCGACTAGAATAGCAGGAATGGCAGCAGCGCCGATCCGCTTCATCCTGGTCGACACCTCGCATCCCGGCAATATCGGGGCGGCTGCGCGTGCCATGAAAAACATGGAGCTCACCGAGCTGGCGCTGGTGCGCCCGCGGCAGTTTCCGCACCCCGATGCCGTGGCGCGCGCCTCCGGCGCCGATGACCTGCTGGCTGGCGCGCGCGTCTGTGCGACGCTGGGCGAGGCGCTCGCGGGCTGCGGACTGGTGCTGGCCACCACGTCGCGGGAGCGGGACCACTATTACCGCGTGCTTGACGTGCGCGAGGCGGCCGCGCGCGCCGTGGCGGAAAGCGCCACTTCCCCGGTCGGATTCGTGTTCGGCGCCGAGCACAGCGGGCTCAGCAACGAGGACCTGGCGCCTGCGCACGCGCTGCTGCGCATCCCGACCGGCGCCGCCTACGCGTCGCTGAACCTGGCGATGGCGGTGCAGGTGGTGGCCTATGAGATTTTCCGTGCCCGCAGCCACGCGCCTGTCGCGCAACGCCGCGAGCAGCCGCTCGCCGATCCGGCCGCCATGACAGCGCTGTACACGCATCTCGAAGTGGTGCTCGAGCAGATCGATTTCCGTGATCGCACGCAGGCGGGCACCAACCTCATGAACCGCATCCGGCGGTTCCTGCAA